>NZ_JBHVET010001028.1:0-2322 GCF_042802135.1 Kitasatospora sp. NPDC057512 | reverse complement strand
GCAGAGCGTCGTCCAGCCGCAGCGGCGCCGCGCCCCGCGCGTACGCCTGGGCGGCCAGCGAGCGGGCCCGGGCGGTGGCGCCCAGGAAGGGGTGCAGGCCGCCGGTGAGCACCTGGTGGGCGATCACCCCGAACGCCCAGAGGTCGGCACTGGGGCGCACCGCGATGCCGCGGGCGCCGGTGCGTTCGGACCACCACTCGGGCGGGACGTGGTCGGGCGAGCCCAGCGGCGGGGCGTAGGCGTGGGTGCCCTCCAGCTCGGCGGTGAGGCCGAAGTCGGCGATCTTGGCGGTGCCGTCGGGCATCAGCAGGACATTGGCCGGTTTCAGGTCCCCGTGCACCCAGCCGACCCGGTGCATGTGGGTCAGCCCGGCGCAGACCTCGGCCAGGATCCGCTCGGCGTCGGGCACCGCCGTACCGGGGCGGGCCTCGGCCAGCAGGTCCTGGAGGCTGCGGGCGGCGCGTTCCATCACCAACGCGACGGCGCCGTCGAGCGCCGGGTGCTCCGGATCCTCGACGGTGGCCACGGCGAGGGTGCGGATCAGGTGGGGGTGGTCGGCTCGGCGGCTGAAGCGCTGTTCGCTGCGGGCCATCCGGGCCACCGTCCGGCGCTGGCCGGGGGCGAACCGGGCCGCGCCGAGGATCTTGACGGCGGCCGGGCCGCCGTCGGGGCCCTCGGCGGCGTACACACTGCCCCAGGCGCCCGCGCCGAGGAAGGCGCCGAGGCGGTAGCCGGCGATCGGGTAGCCGTCCGGGACCGCGAAGGGCGGGCCCCCGGGCGGCTCGGGCCCGGACCCCGGATCGGGCGCCGGCCCGGACCCCGGCGACGGCTCCGGAGACGGCTCCGGCTCGGACGGGGCGCCGGAGGTCACGGCCGGGCGACCGCGCGCCGGGGCGGGAGCAGGGCCAGGTGCTCTTCCCGGACGAGGTCGAACTTCAGCGCCAGCGCCACCAGTTCCTCGCGCTTGCCGCCGCCCGGCCCTTCCTCGTACGGCTCGCGCAGCCGCAGCTTGGTCGCCACCAGGTAGTCGATGTGGTAGTTGACCGCCGAGCGGCTCAGCCCGCGGCAGCCGGGCAGGGCGCGCAGCCGGGCGAGCACCTCGGTCACCCCGGGGACGGCGGCGGCGGAGGGCGAGCGCAGCCGGGGCTCGCAGAGCGCGAGCAGGACCAGGAAGTACTTGGCGGTCGGGTCCAGGGCGAACGGGCTGACGGTGTGCTCGCCGTCGGCACCGCCGGGCCGGCCGTCGAGGTAGGCGTGCTGCGGGGCGAAGACCTTGAAGGCCACGGGCTCGCCGAGGGCGGGCAGCAGCACCCGGGAGAGCTCGAACGGGACGGGGGCACCGAGCCGGCCGGGCGCGACCTTGACGTGCTCCCCCGCCCCCTCCAGGTTCTCCACCACGTAGGTGGTCGAGGTGCTGAAGTTGGACAGCCGCCAGTAGTCCTCGGCCGCGACCACCTCCCCCGCCCGGCGGGAGACGCCCTGGTCGGGCAACGGGATGGGGACCGGACGGCCGGGCTCCCCGCGTCCGAACACCGCGGTCTCGCCCGGGCCCATCCGCAGCAGGCCGGGGGCTCCGCCGGACCTCATCCCGGGCCCCGGGCCGGGCAGTTGGACGATGACCGTGTCCACGCGGCACCTCCGTGGGATCGGGTCGACGCCTCCGGATCGGGTCGATGGTATCCGTCCTATTCGCCCCGGAGGCAAACCCGCCACCCGGACGGGTGATGAACCACCGTCTTCCACCCATGAACTGATCATTCGTCAGGACTGGAGTTGTCCATGTACTGAACAGATGACGAATGGTTGCAGGATGTAGTTGAACCGTCACCATGAGTGTGACGCAACGCACACACATCACGTTCACGATGTGTGCCAGACTCATCTCAAGGAGTGAGATTCCCTTAATTTCCAAGGAGGTTCGTACCATGCGCGCTCGGATCGCAGCTGTGGTGATGGTGGCGGCAGGGATCGCCGGCCTGACGGCGGCCCCGGCCATAGCGGCCACCGCGACGTCCGACACCGACACCGCACTCTGCGCCACGGTGCTCAACCAGCCCTGCGTCTCGCACCAGGCCGACGGCGCCGGCATCGTCGGCGTCGGCCAGGTCAGCGCGGACCCCGGCCAGTTGACGATGGTTCGGGTCGAGATCCGCACCCAGGCCGCCTGGGGCAGCCCGTGGGAGGCGGTCGCCACCGCGACCACCGTCCAGTTCGGCTCCGCCAAGGCGGTCACCCCGCGGGTGACCGCCGGCGCCCCGCGCATGATCTGCGCGACCGCCGGCCCCGCGCTGGACGTCACCAAGCAGGTCACCACCTGTACCC
>NZ_JBHVET010001027.1:0-2325 GCF_042802135.1 Kitasatospora sp. NPDC057512 | reverse complement strand
GTTGGCGCCCCGCCCCGAGGGAGGGATGTGGAGGGGTGGCTCAGCCCTCGATCGGCAACTCGCCGGCCCGGACCGCCGCGACGAAGGCGTTCCAGGAGGAGTCGGGGAAGAGGAGGGCCGGTCCCTGCGGGTCCTTGGAGTCACGCACCGGGACGGCGCCGGACAGGAAGCCAAGGGCCACCTCGATGCACTCGCCCGCGTCGCCCGTGCTGTAGCTGCTCTTGCTCCAAGCAGCCTTTCTCAGATCGACGTTCTGCAAAACGGTACTCCTCCATCGCATCGGCGATCAGGGCCCTGGTTTCTCCTGGTGAGAGTACACCGCCGCGCAGCACGTCGAAGTCCCGCCTGGACTGCTCGACAACCGACGGAGCGTCGCTGAAGTGCCCGCGATACAGGCTCTCCGAGTACACCCACTCCCTGCCGTCCGGCATCAGCATCAGCACCAGCGAGGCAGATGGCGCAACTGGCATCGCACAGCCGAACGGCATCACCTCGACCACGATGTTCGACTGCTCCGTCACCGCGAGAAGATGCTCCATCTGCCGCCTCATCACACCCGGCCCTCCGAAGACCGTACGAATGGCAGCCTCATCGAGCACCACCATGAGGGTGGGCCCATCAGGGACCAGAAAGCGGCGTTGCCGCATCAGCCGGGTCTCAATCCGCTCGGCTAGCAACTTCGGGTTGTTGCGCGCGTTTCCAGTCGCGAACATCGCGCGGACGTACTCCTCGCACTGCAACAAGCCATTGATCCGAGAGTACTGAAGCACCCGAATCGCCAGCGCTTCGTCCTCCAGTTCCATGAACTTCTCGAACCAGTCTGCGCTTTCGATGTCCGCCTGCCAGTCCACCCGCTCCCACAGCCGGACCAGCAAGCCACCCATGGCCAGGATCTCGTCAGCCTTCTCGACGGTCTCCCGGTCCATCGACCTCCTCCCACCCTCGAACCGGGTGATCACCGTGCGGGAGAAGTTCAGGAGCTCCCCCAGCTGCTCCTGGGTATAGCCGGCTCGCTCACGCGCGAAGCGGAGCGCTTCGCCGAACATTTCCGCCGGGTTCGCCGTCGGCCCAGCCCCAAGGCGCCGATGTGCCACGTGTTTCCCCCTTAGGTGCCACGGATCTCCGTACTCCGTTTTGGTCGCAACCGTAACTCCGACACCCCCATCATTGATGCCGGAACGCAATCTTTTGCATGCATAGCGTTACGTCGCGCGCCCCTTCTCACTCCCCCTCCGCCCCCTTGAGGTGCTCCCCCATGCTCTCGTCCCGTAGGCCCCGTGCGTTCGTCGCGCGTCTCGACTCCTGCGCCGAATCCACGCCCCTGGCGCGCTACTTGCTCCGCGCGTACCTCTCCGGCCTGCCCTCCGGCGACCGCTACTCGGACACCGCCGAGCTGCTCCTCGGCGAGCTGTTCGCCAACGCCGTCCAGCACTCCGACGCGCCGGACGACCGCCACATCGAGATCCGCATCGTCCTGGTCAACTCCCGCCTGCGGCTGGAGGTCCACGACGCCGGCAGCGGCCGGCCGTCCCTCCACACCCCCGCCCCCTCCGACGAGCACGGGCGCGGCCTGTTCCTCGTCAACGAGCTCGCCGAGCGCTGGGGCTGCACCTCCCGCCCCGACGGCATCGGCAAGTTCGTCTGGGTCCTCGTCGCCCCCGCGCCCGCCCCCACCCTCGCCTGAAAGCCCGAACCCCCATGCAGCTCACGACCCTGGCCCGGCACGCCCTCTCCCGTGGGGCCACCCCGGCCGCGACCTACGCCCTGATCGCCCGCCTCGGCCACCCGCCCCTGCCCGTCGCGCGTGCCGTCTGCCTCGCCCTCGACATCCCCCTCGCCGAGACCACCCGCCGCCTGGCCGAGTGCTACGACGCCCTCCTCGCCGACCCCCGGCCCGACTCCGAGAACGACACCGGCGAACTCCTCGAAGCCCTCGGGGTCTTCGACATCCCCAAGTCCCTCACCGACACCGAACTCGCCGTCGTCGAACAGTTCCTGGTCGCCATCGACGCCATGGGCGGCATCCGCCCCGGCCACCGGCACGGCCTCCAACGCTGGTTCACCACCGGCAACCTCACCACGGCCTACCTCTCCCTGGCCGCCGCCCACCCCGTACCCCGCACCGGCGACCCCGCCCTCTACTGGGCCACCCTCGTCACCGCCGGCGAACTCCTCACCGCCGCCCCCAGCCCCGACACCCGCATCAAGTACGCCCTCGCCCACTGCCGCGACCGCGCGGCCCGCACCTGAACCCTGCGTGGGAAGTCGGCGGGGCCGACGTCCCACGAGCCGGTCACCGGCACACCCGACCGACGGTCCGATGAC
>NZ_JBHVET010001026.1:0-2334 GCF_042802135.1 Kitasatospora sp. NPDC057512 | reverse complement strand
GTCCAGGAAGCGGCGCAGCGAGTCCGCCACGGCCCGGACGAAGCCCTCGCGGACCTCGTCGGAGACCAGGTCGAGGGAGAGGTACGGGTTGAGGTCCTCCAGCTCGACCAGGAGCAGGCGCCCGTCCGGCGCGCGGCAGGCGTCGACCCGCTGGATCCCGTGGGCGAGCGTGTTCCAGTCGACGAAGCCCCGGGCGAACGCGAGGTCCGCGGCGCTCGGCTCGTACGGTTCCAGGACCCAGCGCCGGGCCGGGTCGGGCGTGTGGAGGGCGTACTGGAAGGCGTCGTCCACGAAGTAGAACGAGACCTCGTACCGGAAGTCGATCCGCGGCTGGACCAGCACCTCGCCCCACTCGACGCCGGCCAGCTCCCCGCGGGTGAGAAAGCGCAGGCCTATGCTGTCGGCGCCCTCCTTGGGCTTGACCGCGTAGCGCTCGGCGGCGGGCAGCCGGTCGAGGTCCTGCGGCCGGTCGACGGTGGGGATCACCGGGTGGCCCGACGCGGTCAGGTCCAGCAGGTACCGCTTCCCGGCCATGTCGCCCCGCCCGGTCAGCGGGTTGTAGACGCGTACGCCGTCGGCCAGGGCCCGGGAACGGAACCGGGCGTACTCCTCCCGGTAGTGCAGCACCGGGCCGCTGTTGCGCACCACGACCGCGTCGAAGCGGCCCATCAGGGCCCGGGCGTCGAGCGGGTGGCACAGGGCGAGGTCGAAGTGCTCCCGCAGCCGGGAGGTGAGGAGGACGTCCTCGTCGCCGTAGCGCCGGCCGCGGGCCGGGTAGGCCAGGTCGGTCACGTACAGCAGGCTGGGCCGGTCGGGCACGGGGGCTCCCTCGGTCGATGGTGAGGGAGCGAATCTACCGGCCGACCGGAATCCCGCCGTCGCCGCCGGTCGCCCGTCGCGCGGCTGTGCGTCGCCCGTGCGTCGGCTCAGGACTGGAAGGTCCATTCGTTCAGCAGGTCGAGGTTGCGGAACACCGGCGGCCCGTCGCACAGCGCCGCGGCCCGCGCGGCGAACTCCGAGGTCTCCGGGCGGTCGGAGTTCCGCATCGCCGCCTCGTGCGAGGGGAACTCCACGATGTTCAGGTACACGTTCCCGCCGTCGCGGTCACGGGTCTGCAGCGAGCGGGTCGCCAGCCGGTGTCCCGCGTTCCTCTCGACCCAGCTGTCGAGCAGGGCGTTGAACTCGTCGATCCGACTCGTCCGGTACTCGATGATCTGGATGAACCTCACGGGTCAACCTCCTCGGCTCCGCGCGGGGCAGCCGGTCGCCCCCTCCAGGGTCCCCCCGGCGCCCGCGCCCTGCCACCTCCTGGTGACGACGGGCACGGCACGCGGGGCGGGGGAGCCGGTGGGACGGGGCCGCCGCTACAGGAGGGCCAGGTGGGGCTCGACGCCGGCCCCGTCGCAGCTGGCGTCCCACAGGCGCGCGGCGAGGGCGGGATCGGTCATGTGGGCGAGGACCGGCTCCAGCTGCGGCATGCCGCGCAGGCCGAAGGCCCTGGGCCCCCACAGCTGTCCGCCGCGCACCAGCGGGTCCAGGACGGCCCGGACGATCGGCCACGCGCCGCGGTCCTTGCCCTGGAGCAGCAGCCCGGCGGGCGCGCCGCGCAGCCGGCTGCCGCGGGTCGCCGCGTGCACCCCCGCGCGGGGCGGGGTCAGCGAGTCCAGGGCGCCGCCGGGATGGGCGACCAGGCTGAGCACGGTGCTGCCGCGGGCGCGCAGGCGGCGGTCGAGCTCGAAGGCGAAGGACATCTGCGCCAGCTTCGACCGGCCGTAGGCGCGCTTGGGCCGGTAGTCCCGGGCCGACTGGAGGTCGTCCGGGTCCAGCCGCTCGGAGCGGGCCGCGAAGCTCCCCACCGTCACGATCCGGGCGGCTGGCGCCGCGGACAGCAGGGGCGCCAGTGCCCGGGTCAGCGCGACGTGCCCCAGGTGGTTGACCCCGAACATCAGCTCGTGGCCGTCCTTCGTCGTGCACCGCGGCGGATCGTCGAGCGCGACACCGGCGTTGTGGACCACCGCGTCGAGGCGGTCCAGTCCGAGCCCGTCCGCGGCGGTCCGCACGGACGCCAGGTCGGCGAGGTCCAGCCGGAGGTGGCGCAGCCGCGCGCCGGGGACGCGGGAGCGGATCGAGGCCATGGCGGCCGAGGCCTTCTCCCCGTCCCGGCTCCCCAGCACCACGACGGCGCCGGTCTCGGCGAGCTGCTCCGCGACGAAGTAGCCGATCCCGGCGTTGCCCCCGGTGACCAGGAAGGACCTGCCGGCGGCGGAGGGCAGCCGGTGGACGTCCCACGGCCGGCTCGGGTGGGTGGAGGACATGACGGTGGCTCCTTCGGCT
>NZ_JBHVET010001025.1:0-2344 GCF_042802135.1 Kitasatospora sp. NPDC057512 | reverse complement strand
CCTCCGCAAGGGGCCGCCGGTGTGCTTCAGAAGTGGTCGGGGCCCGCCCAGCTGTACCAGCGGTCGTCGACCTGTGTGTAGCGGGCCGGGTGCTGCGTCGGAGTGCCCGCCGGGAAGTAGGCGTAGCCGTGGGAGGCGAAGACGCCCGACCCTGCCACCGCGAACTTCACGCCGCCGTCGACCAGTTCGGCGTCCCGGACGGGGTAGCCGCCGATCCAGGCCGGGGCACGATCCGTCGTTCCGGTGGCGAGGGCGCGCTCGGCGAAGGAGGTGAGCGCGGGGCGGGACATCGAGAACCGTGCCTCGCGGGGGACGTCGTGGCTGATCAGCAGGGCTGCGGCGCCGACCAGCAACGGGGGTACCGCCCAGCGCCAGGCGCCGTGCCACCGTCCCGTTCCGGCCTCGGCCGCCCTGTTCGACTCCCTCGCCTTCCAGGCGAGCCAGGCGAAGGGCATCAGCACGAGCACGAGCAGGCCGGCGCCGAGCAGGCCGTAGTCCTCACCGGGCACGCTGAAGCCCAGCACGACGGCGCCCACCGCCAGCGAGGTGCCCAACAGCGCGCTGTTGCCCGGGCGGTGGAGCCGCCGCACGCGCCGCCATACGGCGGGTGCGGCGGCCAGCCCGGCCAGGGCCAGCGCGAGCAGCACCACGACCGGCCCGAGCAGAGCGGCCGGGACCGCCGCGACCAGGCCGACCATTGCCGTCCCCACCACCACGGCTCCGTGCACGACACCGTCCGGAGCCGCGGCGACGACGGCCAGCAACCCGGCCAGGACCAGCGGACCCCGGTACCCGGGCGTGCGCAGGTGGTGGAACGAGAGGGCCCGTACCGCGGACGGGAACGAGGAGTTGGTGATCACGCCGCCATCCCTACCAGAGCCCCTGATCACCGCCAAGGCCCGAGGACGATCCCGGCATCGATCCGCTCGCGCCGTCCCTCCCCCAGTGCCTACGGCTGGATCACGAAGTACACCACGAAGCCCGCGGTCACGCACAGGAAGAACTGCACCATGAAGCCCCAGGTGAGCGGCACTTCGTCCCGGTCGCCGGCCTCGTCGGCCGCCAGTTGCAGGCGCGCCATCCTCCCGAGGTGCCCGGCCGTCCCCAGCGTCAGCGACAGCATCGCCAGCGAGTACATGGACAGCGCGCCGGCCGAGTCCATCCCGTTCATGTGGGAGCGGCCGACCAGGAAGAGGGCACCGACGAGCGGCGCCAGGGCCACCATGATCCGGTACTGCCGGGTCACCTGCGGCGGTACCGCCATCGCCCAGAACAGCACCGTCGTCAGCGCGACGATCCACCACCAGGTGGCCACGCTCAAGCCCAGTGGAGTCATGCCCCCACCCCCCAGGTCACGGACGTTCGTTCACGTCCACTGCCGATCACACTAATCAGACCGGCACCGCCCCGCGCTGCCCGGAACCCGCAAGATCCCGCCCGCTCCCCTGCCGGTTCCCGGCAAGAACCCGACAAGACCCGGCACAGGAAGTCGGCCATGTCGACGTCCTGCGCGGGAGGTTGGGGATCTCCGATGCTGCTCAGTCGATGCAGAACTCGTTGCCCTCGACGTCCTGCATCGCGAGGCACGACTCGTTCTCCTCGTCGGCGACCAGCAGCTGCACGCGGGTCGCGCCGAGGGGGACCAGGCGGGCGCACTCGGCCTCCAGGGCCGCGACGCGCGCCGCGCCGACCAGGCCGGTGCCGACCCGGACGTCGAGGTGCACCCGGTTCTTGACGACCTTGCCCTCGGGGACGCGCTGGAAGTACATCCGCGGGCCCACACCCGTGGGGTCGCTGGCGGCGAACCACGAGCCCCGCTTCTCGGGCGGCAGCGAGCGCTGGTAGTCGTCCCAGGTGTCGAACCCCTCCGGCGTGGACGGCGGGACGTATCCCAGGGCCTCGCACCAGAAACGACCGACGCGCTCGGGTTCCGCGCAGTCGAAGGTGACCTGGAACTGCTTGATCGATGCCATCGGGCCACCATAGCCATGACAAGAAAGTCACGCCGCTCGATTTCCCTCGCGCGCCCGCAGGTTGGTGGGGAGCGGGGCTGGACCCGCGTCCACGTGGGGCCGGGCCGGTACGCGGCCGCAGGTACGTATGGGTGGTGTGTCGGGCCGTCTCGGACAAGGCGATGACGACGATGGGCCATCCCGGCCGGCAGAGGCCCAGTTACCCCGGTGCGAACTCCGCATGCGTGGGGATCCGTCTCTCCGGAGACTGGGGCTGATCGAGGGAACTCGGGGCGACTAGATGAATGAGTCCGATGTCCTCAGTGGTCATAGGCGATGAGTGAGCGCTTGATCGCGGCGCCGGTGTTCCAGTTGTGCCAGATCGCGGCGGC
>NZ_JBHVET010001024.1:0-2345 GCF_042802135.1 Kitasatospora sp. NPDC057512 | reverse complement strand
GACCACGGCCGCCCGGCGTGCTGGTGAGGCCCTCGTCACCCGGCTCCGCACGTGACCGACCGGACCTAGTTGATCCGCTTCGCGACGGCCGCGTTGTCGGGGAAGGCCGTGCTCCGGGCGCCGTTCCAGCGCACGTTGAGGGTCCATGAGTTGTTCGAGGGGTTGACCGCGGGTGTCGAGGAGGACGGTGCGAGCATGCCCGCCGGGTGGCGCCACCCGTCGAACGTCCGCCCGCCGTCGGACGACTGGGTCTCCCAGACGTAGCCGTCGTTCCCGATGCAGGCGAGCAGGACGCGCTGCTGTTCGGAGTATCCCGGCTGGCCCGGCCTGACCACGGTGGTCTGGTTCCCCAGGCGCGCTGCGCCCACCCCGGAGACGCATTCGGCTCCGCCGTTCACCTCGTGGAGGTCCCGGACCGTGTCTCCCACCCGGGTCTCGGTCCAGACGTGGTGGTCGGTTCCCGTGAAGTAGCTCCGGGTCACTTCCTCGTTGTTGTAATCCAGGCCGTTGAGGACGATCTGACTGTTTCCCTCGATGTCCGTGGCGTTTGTGCCGAGGAGTGCATAGCCGTCAAGGTCCCAGGTCCTGCCCGGTTGGATCTGGCCGTTTCGGTTCCATGCAAGCATGAGGTTGATTCGCCGATTGGCGTTCGGCGCCTCGATGAACAGCGTTCCCGTGCCTGGGACCACGCTGACCATGGGGCTGCCGATTGCCCGTGCTCCGGCGGGGAAGCGGGTCCAGGAAGTCCAGAAGTTCGCCGAGCCGCTGTTCACTTGGCTGTACCAGATCTCCCCGTCCAGGCCCCTGATGACGGTCATCGCGCGGCCCGGGGGGAATTCGATGATGCGCGGCGGTGAGGTGGTGCGGCTCGCGTTGTCCCCGCCGAGAGGATTCCACCTGCCGCCGTTGTAGCGGAACCAGATGTTGTTGTCCGTGCCTCGGACGACGTCGTAGGTCGCGCCGTTGATCGTGGCGGAGTACACGCCCGACAGGACCCGTGCCTGGTTGGCGTCGAAGCTGCTCCAGTCCGTTTCGGCGGCTTGTGCGGGGCTCTGCGCGCTGGCCAGCACCAGCACGCTCCCGATCAGCGCGGCGATGGCCGCGCGCCAGCCACGGGTCACATGTTTGCGACGGATTGCCATGAGAGTCCCTCCGAGTCAGTTCTGCTCGGTGGAAGTGTCCGGCGGAGACGGCCGCCCGGGTTTGTTGTGGGCGCACGGGGGCTGATCGTCCGCGCACTCCCGCACGGCGGGCGTCTTCGAGGGGCTCGGCTACGTCTGCCTGGGCACGGTCACCGCAGCGGCCCTTCGGGTGGCGGGGGCGGGGTCACGCGCGTCCGTAGCTCTCCCAGATCCGCCGCTGTGTTGACCGCGCACCAGTAGCCCTCGGCGCGGTACCCCGCCAGCTGCCGCAGCCGTACCAGGTGCGGCAGGGTCGTGTTGGCGTGGTCCCCCTGGTCCGGCAGCAGGGGGATGACGCCGGGTTCGAAGGCGTAGACGCCGCCGTTGACCGTGCAGGCGGGCGGGGGCGGTGCGGCGAGTTCGGCGACCCGCCCCAGGGCGTCGCAGCGAACCGTGCCCCGGGGCAGCCGGGGCGGGACCAGGGCGACGGTGGCCAGCGCCCCGCACCGCAGGTGGTGGGCGCCCAGCGCGGTGAGCGGGAAGTCGGCCCAGATGTCGCCGTAGACGGCGAACCACGGTTCCCGCGGTGCCGGTAGCGCGCGGGCGGCGAGTTTCAGCCCGCCGCCCCGGCCCAGCGGGGTGGGCTCCACGACCACGGTGGTGCGGACGGGCAGGGGCGCCGTGCGGAGGTAGTCGGTGATCACCTGGGCGCGGTAGCCCGCCGAGACGACCACCGTCCGCACGCCCGCGTCGGCGAACCGGTCGATCTGGTGGCGCAGCAGCGGCGCGCCGTCGACCTCGACCATCGCCTTGGGGCGCAGGTCCGTGTGCGGGGCGAGCCGTCTGCCGCGTCCGCCCGCGAGGATCACGGCCTGGCGGATCGGGGAGCACGTGTCCGGCGTTGGCATTCCCGACCTCCCGGGAGCGACGGCACGGCGTCGGAGCCCCGGCCGCGCGGTGCGGACGGAGCGTACGAATGCGACGAGGGTGGCCCCGACGCGCCGCTGGAGAGGCAACCGATCCGATCGCCGTGAAGTCACGGCGATGAGCGGGTGATCGGTGTGATCGGTGCTCCCGCCCTGCGGAGTGGTCGGTCGGGCCCACGGATGTTCGAGTCGGACTCCGCCCACGGCCTCCTGTGTCGTGCCTCCGGGGGAACCCTGACGGAAGATCAGGGAGCGGCGGCCCTCCTCCCCTGATGCCCCGGGCGGGCGGGATCGGAAG
>NZ_JBHVET010001023.1:0-2348 GCF_042802135.1 Kitasatospora sp. NPDC057512 | reverse complement strand
GGCCCGGACGGGGAACCGTTCGGACCCGCGGCCCCGTCGTGTTCCCCGGTTGACGTCATCGAGGGAGGGCACGTGGGAGTCGGTACCGGTATATCGGGGCTGCTGCGGCGCAGGGCCGGACTGCTGGGGGCCCGGCTGCGGCAGCGGCGTACACAGCGCAGGGTCTTCCAGGTCGGAACGGTGCTCTGCTCGCTGGCGCTGGCGCCGAGCGCCTGGGTGTGGTGCGCGGCGGGGGACCGGGTGGGCACCGTGGAGAGCGCGCCCGCCGCGCCGGTCGCGGTGGTCTTCGGGGCCGGCCTGTACCAGGGCAAGCCCTCCCCGTACCTGGAGCACCGGCTGGTCGCGGCGGTGGACCTGTACCGGGAGGGGAAGGTGCAGGCGATCCTGGTGACCGGGGACAACGGGCGGGTCGAGTACTCCGAGCCCGACGCGATGTACGAGTACCTGACCCGGAACGGCGTGCCCGAGGACCGGGTGGTGCGGGACTACGCGGGCTTCGACACCTGGGACTCCTGCACCCGGGCGCGCCGGATCTTCGGGGTGGACCACGCGGTGCTGGTCAGCCAGGACTTCCACGTCCGCCGGGCGCTGGCGCTGTGCGAGGCGGCGGGCATCCGCTCGTACGCCGTCGGGGTGCCGGAACTGCACGACGCGACCTGGCTGTACGGCGGGCTGCGGGAGGTCGCCGGGGCGGGCAAGGCGGCGGCCAACGCCTGGCTGCGGCCGGACCCGGTGTTCCTCGGGCCCCGGGAGGACGGCATTCCGAAGGCGCTGGCGGAGGCCGCGAAGCAGTAGCGACGGGGGCCGGGACCGGGGCGTCCGGCCCGGTTCGTACGCACTGTCGGACCCGTACGCGATGATCGGCGGGTGCGATCTCTGCCGAGCATCATCCACCTCGACATGGACGCCTTCTTCGCGGCGGTGGAGCAGGCGGCCAAGCCCAGCCTGCGCGGCAAGCCGGTGGTCGTCGGCGGGCTCGGCGGGCGCGGGGTGGTCTCCACGGCCTCGTACGAGGCGCGCAGGTTCGGGGTGCACTCGGCGATGCCGATGGCGCAGGCGCGCCGGCTCTGCCCCAACGCGGCCTTCCTGGCGGGGCGGTTCGAGGCCTACCGGCAGAACAGCGAGATCGTGATGGGGCTGCTGCGGCAGCTGTCCCCGCTGGTGCAGCCGCTCAGCCTGGACGAGGCCTTCGTCGACCTGGAGGTCGGCCCGTACGGACCGGCGCTGCTGGAGGCGGACCACGAGACCGGCGAGCGGCTGGTCCTCGCGCTCGCGGAGGACCTGCGGGCGGACATCCAGCGGTCGACCGGGCTGACCGGCTCGGTCGGGGCGGCCGGGTCCAAGCTGATGGCCAAGATCGCCTCTGAGCAGGCCAAGCCGGACGGACTGGTCATGATCGAGCCCGGGCAGGAGCGGGCCGTGCTCGGCCCGATGCCGGTGCGGGCGCTGCCCGGGATCGGGCCGGCCACCGAGCAGGTGCTGCGCCGGGCCGGGCTGAACACGGTGGCCGACCTCGCGGAGGCGGGGGAGGCGGAGCTGGTGCAGCTGGTCGGACGGGCGCACGGCGCCGGGATCTTCCAGATGTCCATAGGGCTGGACGATCGGCCGGTGATCGCCGACCAGGACGCCAAGTCCGTGTCTGTGGAGGACACCTACGAGGTGGACCTGGCCGACCGGGAACGGGTGCTGCGCGAGGTGGAGGCCCTGGCCGGCCGGTGCGTACGGCGGCTGCGGGCGGCCGGGCGCTCGGGGCGGACGGTGGTGCTCAAGGTCCGGCGGTTCGACTTCTCGACGCTGACCCGCTCGGAGACGCTCGGCGGGCCCACCGACGACGAGGCGGTGATCACCGCGACCGCGCGCCGGCTGGCCGAGCAGGTGGAGATCACCGGCGGGGTCCGGCTGCTCGGCGTGGGCGTCGCCCAACTCGCCGACTACACCCAGGAGGACCTGTTCGCCCAGGCGCTGCGGGAGGAGGCCGCGGAGCACGCGGAGGCGGCGGCCGAGGCGGAGGAGGCCGCGGCGGAGCCGGAGGCCGTCGTGGTGCGGCGGTGGATGCCCGGGCAGGACGTCCGGCACGAGGAGTTCGGGCCGGGCTGGGTGCAGGGCAGCGGCGTCGGGAGGGTCACCGTACGGTTCGAGACGCCGTGGGACGGGCCGGGGCGGGTACGGACCTTCGCGGTGGACGACCCGGCGCTCGAACCGTCCCGGCCGCTGCCGCTGCGCCGGGACGCGGGTGCGGACGAGGGGCCGGACGGTGCGTCGGAGGGGAACGGCGGGCCGGGGGAAGGAGCCTGAAACGCGAAGCGGCCCCACCCGGTGGGGGAGTACCGGGTGGGGCCGATCACCGT
>NZ_JBHVET010001022.1:0-2361 GCF_042802135.1 Kitasatospora sp. NPDC057512 | reverse complement strand
GGCTCCGCCCCTTTTCCACCCCCCCCCTGGTGTGGTCGTGGCCCGTTCCGGTCCGGACCGGATGTGGGGGGGTTCGGGCCGGCCCGGGGGGGCCGGCCGGCCGCGGTGGTGCGGTGTGGGGGTCAGTCGGTGACGGTCGCGGTCGCGGAGTGTCCGGGCGCGAGGGTCACGGTGGTGGAGGTGTAGGTCGTGCCGTCGACGGTCGTGGTGCGGGCCTCCCGCTGCTCGCCGTCGACGCTGGTGCGGGCGTGCCGTCCGGGGAAGCGGGCCTCCCAAGTCAGCGGCTCGGTGCCGGTGTTGGTGACGGTGCTGCGCTGCGCGCCGTCGTGGCGGACGGTCACCGTGCCGCCGCCCACCGGGATGCCCGCGACCTGGAGCCAGCCCATCGAGGCGGGCAGCTGCGGGGCGGTGGCGAGCGCGTGCCCGGCCGCGTCCGGGGTGACGCCGAGCAGGCCCTGGACGGTCTGGGCGAGCAGGGTGAACGGGACCTCGGGGTAGTCGCCGTTCAGCATCGCGCCGCTCACGTGCGGCTCGCCGACGCTCTCGTAGACGTGCCGCATCCACTTCCAGGCGGTGGTGCCGTCGTGGTTGGCGAAGAAGGCGTCCGGCAGGTAGGTGTAGGCCTCCAGGTTCGCCGAGCGCTCCGGGCCGGAGTCGGCGGCGTCGATGGCGGCGAGCTGGGCGTCCCGGCGCGGGCCCGGGTCGAGCAGCCCCTTGACCGGCATCAGCACGCTCGCCTCGTAGCCCCAGCCGGTGATCGGCTGGCCGGTGGTGTCGTAGCCGTGGACGACCTCGCCGGGCTGCGAACCGTCCACGCTCCAGGTGGAGTTGACGTACCTGCGCAGCTGCTCGGCGGCGTTCCGGTAGCCGGTGGCGGAGGCGGCGTCGCCCCGGGCGTCGGCCAGCGCGGCGGCGGAGAGGTAGGCCTGGTACTGGGCGCCGACCGCGTCCCCGGCCTCGGCGTAGGTGCGGGTGGCGTTCTCGGCGTAGCTGGCGGTGCCGGCGAAGATGCTGCGGCTGGTGGCCTGCGGGATCGGCACCCCGCCGTTGTCGACCGGGCCGGGGCGGGCGGCGATGAACGGGCCGAGGGTGTTGCGCACGTACCGGCCGAGGCCCGGGTCCTCGGCGTAGTCCCGGTCGCCGGTCCAGCGGTAGGCCTCGCCGGTCTGCTGGACGAGTTCGAACGGCGCGGGCAGCTCGCGGACGAAGCGGTCGGGGCTCCGGTAGTCGATGGCGCCGTAGCCGCGGGCGTCGAAGTTGAGCGCCCAGACCGGGTAGAGCTTGTTGACCTCGGTGGCGGAGGCCGCGAAGCCGCGCAGCATGGTCTTGTTCTCGGCGTCCAGGCCGAGCAGGTGGGCGCCGACCAGCTGGTGGGCGAAGTCGCGGCTGTAGAAGGCGGAGCGGAACGGGTAGCCGGCCCAGTAGGTGGCGTCGTAGGTGGTGGTGCCGGTGCCGCCGGGGTGGTTCTCGTCCTGGTCGAGCACGCCGGTGGCGCCGGCCTGCTGCACCCAGCTGTTGGCCTTGGTCTTGGCCCAGTCGAAGAGGGCGACGACTTCCGGGTCGGAGGAGCTGATCACCGGGTCGTTGGGGGCGGACGGGGCGACGGCGGCGTCGTCCACGTTGACCCAACCCGTGGGGGAGGAGCCGATGGTGAGGGTCAGCCGGTCACCGGGGGCGACCCGGACCCGGGGGAGGGTGTACTTCGCGTAGACGGACTGCTCGGGCAGCGGGAGGGAGCGCACCACGGCCCCGTTGACGCTCACCGAGAGGCTGCCGCCGGCGCCGCCCGTCGCGATCCAGGCGGACAGGTCGTAGCTGCCCGCGGTGACGGCGGTCACCTGCTGGCTCACCGCGTAGCCGGGGCCGGCGTCGAGGTAGGCGAGGCGGGTGCCGCCGTGCGGGTTGTTGGCGGCGGTGCCGGTGTGGGCGGTGAAGGTCCAGCCGCCGGGGGTGC
The DNA here is from genome assembly GCF_042802135.1 of Kitasatospora sp. NPDC057512. NCBI lineage: Bacteria > Bacillati > Actinomycetota > Actinomycetes > Kitasatosporales > Streptomycetaceae > Kitasatospora > Kitasatospora sp. NPDC057512. The sequence goes on along the minus strand of NZ_JBHVET010001022.1, from coordinate 407 downwards.
CGTTCGCGGTGGCGGCGCCGCTCGTGCCGCTCGTTCCGCTCGCGCCGTTTGTTCCGCTCGTTCCGCTCGCGCCGCTGGTGCTGCCGGTGCCGCTCGTGCCGCTCTGCTCGAAGCCGGGGTCGGCGAGGACCAGCGGCTCGGTGCGGGTGAGCGTCCAGCGGTGGGCGGGGCGGTTGTCGCAGTGGTGGGCCACCGGGGCCGGGTCGGCGGTCAGGCAGCCGCCGGTGCCGCGGGTGGTGAGGGTGTAGGTGCCCTGCGGCGCGCGGGAGAGGGTGAAGCGCTCGGCCTCGGGGGAGCTGCCGCAGTCGGCGGTGGCGGGGCGGCGGTCCGGGCCGCCGAGGGTGAGGCAGCGGCCGTCGGCGGCGTTGACCAGCAGGTGGTCGGCGCCGGTGCGGCGCAGCTGCCAG
>NZ_JBHVET010001021.1:0-2361 GCF_042802135.1 Kitasatospora sp. NPDC057512 | reverse complement strand
TCTTCACCAGGGTGCCGGCGACCGGCGACGGGATCTCGGTGTCGACCTTGTCGGTCGACACCTCCAGCAGCGGCTCGTCGACCTCGACGGTGTCGCCCTCGGCCTTCAGCCAGCGGGTGACGGTGCCCTCGGTGACCGACTCGCCCAGCGCGGGCAGCAGCACCGGGGTGGCGTCGGCGGCCGGAGCGGCGACCGGGGCCGGAGCGGCGACCGGAGCCGGAGCGGCGACCGGAGCCGGAGCGGCCTCGGCGGCCGGGGCCGCGGCGGCGACCGGGGCGCCCGAGCCGTCGTCGATGATCGCCAGCTCGGCGCCCACCTCGACGGTCTCGTCCTCGGCGACCTTGATCGAGGCCAGGATGCCGGAGGCCGGGGCCGGGATCTCGGTGTCGACCTTGTCGGTCGACACCTCCAGCAGCGGCTCGTCGACCTCGACACGCTCACCCTCGGCCTTCAGCCAGCGGGTGACGGTGCCCTCGGAAACGCTCTCGCCCAGCGCGGGCAGTGTTACTGAGACCGCCATGGTTTCAGCGACTCCTATCAAGTCTTGCGTACGGGAGGTACTTGCGTACGGGAAGTACCGGGAAAGGGGGTGGGGCGTGATCAGTCGTGCGCGTGCAGCGGCTTGCCGGCCAGCGCCAGGTGCGCCTCGCCCAGGGCCTCGGACTGGGTCGGGTGCGCGTGGATGAGCTGCGCGACCTCGGCCGGGAGCGCCTCCCAGTTGTAGATCAGCTGGGCTTCCCCGACCTGCTCGCCCATGCGGGCGCCGACCATGTGGACGCCGACCACGGCGCCGTCCTTGACCTGGACGAGCTTGATCTCGCCGGCGGTCTTCAGGATCTTGCTCTTGCCGTTGCCGGCCAGGTTGTACTTCAGGGTGACGACCTTCTCCTTGCCGTACAGCTCGACGGCCTTGGCCTCGGAGATGCCGACGGAGGCCACCTCGGGGTTGGAGTAGGTCACCCGCGGAACGCCGTCGTAGTCGATCGGCACCGGCTTGAGGCCGGCCAGGCGCTCGGCGACCAGGATGCCCTCGGCGAAGCCGACGTGGGCCAGCTGGAGGGTCGGGGCGAGGTCGCCGACGGCGGAGATGGTGGGCACGTTGGTGCGCATGTACTCGTCGACGAGGACGTAGCCGCGGTCCATCGCGACGCCGTTCTCCTCGTAGCCGAGGCCGGCCGAGACGGGGCCGCGGCCGATGGCGACGAGCAGCAGGTCGGCGTCGATCTGCTTGCCGTTCTCGGTGGAGACGCGGACACCGGTCTCGGTGTACTCGACGCCCGAGAAGCGGGCCTTCAGCTCGAACTTGATGCCGCGCTTGCGGAACGCGCGCTCCAGCAGCTTGGAGGAGTTCTCGTCCTCCAGCGGGACGAGGTGCGGCAGCGCCTCGACGATGGTGACCTCGACGCCGAAGGACTTCCAGACCGAGGCGAACTCGACGCCGATCACGCCGCCGCCGAGGATGACGACCGACTTCGGGATGCGGTCGAGCTTGAGGGCGTGGTCCGAGGAGATCACGCGGTTGCCGTCGATCTCCAGGCCCGGGATCGAGCGCGGCACGGAGCCGGTGGCCAGGACGATGTGGCGGCCTTCGATGCGCTGGCCGTTGACGTCCACCGAGGTCTGCGAGGAGAGCTTGCCCGCGCCCTGGATGAAGGTGACCTTGCGGGAGGCCACCAGGCCCTGGAGGCCCTTGTACAGGCCGGCGATGACGTCGTCCTTGTACTTGTGGACGCCGTTGATGTCGATGCCCTGGAAGGTGGCCAGGACGCCGAACTCGGCGGCCTCCTTCGTCTCGTCCGCGATCTCCGCGGCGTGCAGCAGCGCCTTGGTCGGGATGCAGCCGCGGTGCAGGCAGGTGCCGCCCAGCTCACCCTTCTCGACCAGGGCAACACTCAGGCCCAGCTGAGCGGCGCGGAGCGCCGCGGCGTAACCGCCGCTTCCGCCTCCGAGAATGACTACGTCGAAAACGGTGCTGGCGTCGTTCGCCACGTCACGTCCTCCATGCATGGGGTGGGTCGCCGGGCCGGTCGCGGTCCGGTGGGTCGGAAGCCTTTGTGGGGCGCCCAGTCGTGCCGGAAATACATCTTCGCACTTGTTCACGGTGGCTGATGTCCGGGTCCGCCCCAGGGGTGTCCCACGGAGCGGTCACCGGGGCGGGAACGCCCCCGACGGAAGGGCATCATCGCAGCTCAGAGCGGTGTTGACAGCCGCCGGACGGGCGCCTTCCGCGCCACCCGCCACGGCTTCTTCCGCACTGTGGAACAAAGTTTCGCCCGCAGCGAACAGGCGTGCGTCGCGGCACCCCGGCCTACTCATGGGTAACCGGGCCGGAACGCCGACGGGGCCCGGCGCACACGCGCC
>NZ_JBHVET010001020.1:0-2361 GCF_042802135.1 Kitasatospora sp. NPDC057512 | reverse complement strand
GGAGGGAGCCACTGCGGAGCATTGGCGACCGACGACAACGCGGCGAGGTGCGTGCCCCGGCGTCGCCCCGCAGACGCGAGTTTGAAGACAGGCCCTAGCCGCGGCCGACGTACGGCATGGCGCTGGGCATGACCAGGACGGACTGGATGTTCACCCCGAGTGGCAGTCCGGCCATGGTCCGCACCATGTCGACCACGTGCCGCACGTCCATGGTCGGTTCGACCCGCCGTGAGCCGTCGGCCTGGAGGACGGCCGGCTGGGGACGGTCGGGCGGGGTCACGTTCCCGATGTCGATCTGGCCGCAGGAGATGTCGTGGCGGCGGCCGTCCAGGGACAGCGAGCGGGTCAGGCCGGCCACGGCGTGCTTGGCCGCGGTGAAGGCGGCGGAGTCCGGGCGGGGCGCCTGTGCGGAAGGCGCGCCGTTGTTGATGATCCGTCCGCCGCGCGGGGTCTGACGCTTCATGATCCGGAAGGCCGCGCGCGAGCAGAGGAAGGTGCCGGTGGCGATGGAGTCCATCACGCGGTGCCAGTCCTCGACGGCCACGTCCTCGGTCGGGGTGTACGGCATGACGTCGGCGGCGTTGTTGAACAGGAGGTCCAGCCGTCCGAACCGCTCCTCGACGAACTCGAACAGCCCGTCCACGGCCGCCGCGTCGGTGATGTCGGTCGGGAACGGGACGGCGCGGTCGCGGTCGGCGGGGGCCGCGAGCCCGGCCGTCTCCGCGAGCGGCTCCTTGCGGCGGCCGACCAGGACCACCGTCCAGCCGTCCGCCAGCAGGCCCAGCGCGCTCGCCCGTCCGATGCCGCGCCCCGCCCCGGTGACGACCGCCGTCCGATCCGCCATGCCCCACGTCCCCTCTGCTCGCGATCCCGCCAGGCAGGAACCCATCCCTGTGAAGGGCACCCCGAGCGTGCCCGGACAACCCTCGACCAAACAGGAGTCGCACATGAATGGCCGTAACCCGGCGCCGCACGTGAACGGCCACGGCCCGGCGCACGTGGATATCCCTGCCCCGGTGTCGGGCCGGACCGACGGCAGCCGGCGGTGGTTCGAGCGCGCCAAGGAGTCACTGGCGGGCGGCGTCAGCTCCTCCGCCCGGCTGACCTCGACCGGCCCCGACCCCTACCCGCTCTACCTGGTGGGCGGTTCGGGCGCGCGGGTCCGGGACGTCGACGGCAACGCGTACGTGGACTACCTCGCCGGCTACGGGAGCGCGGTGCTGGGCCACGCCGACCCGCAGCTCACCGAGGCGCTCGGCGCCGTCCTGGGCGCCGGCACGATGTTCGGCACCTGCAACACGGTGGAGGTCGAACTCGCCGAGCAGATCAGGGAGATGGTGCCCTGCGCGGAGCTGGTCCGGTTCGCCAACTCGGGCAGCGAGGCGGTGCAGGGGGCGGTGCGGGCCGCCCGCGGGTACACCGGGCGGTCGAAGGTCCTCAAGTTCGAGGGCCACTACCACGGTTGGTCGGACACCCTGGCCGTCTCCAACCGTCCCGACCCCGCCGAGGCCGGGCCATACGGCGCGCCGCGCTCCGTGCCCCACTCGGCCGGCATCCCGGCCGGTGTCGTCGGCGACGTCGTGGTCTGCCCGTGGAACGACCCCGGGGCGCTGCGCGCGGTCCTGGACGCCCACCGGGGCGAACTCGCCGCCGTCGTCTGCGAACCGATTGTCGCCAACAACGCCTGCACCATGCCCGCGCCGGGATACCTGGCGCTGCTGCGGGAGGAGTGCACGGCGCGCGGCATCGTGCTGGTCTTCGACGAGGTCTGCACCGGCTTCCGCACCGGCCCCGGCGGCGCCCAGGCGCTGTTCGGGGTCGTGCCGGACCTCGCCGTCTACGCCAAGGCGCTCGGCGGGGGCCTGCCGATCGCGGCCTTCGCCGGGCGGCGCGAGGTGATGGAGCCGCTGGCCGAGGGACGGGTGAAGCACGGCGGCACGTACAACGCCTCGCCGCTGTCCGCGACGGCCTCCCTGGTGACGCTGCGCCGGCTGAACCGGCCGGACACCGTGAAGCACATCGAGGAGAGCGGCCGACGGATCATGGAGGCCGTCCGGCGGGCCGCCCGGGACCGGGGCGTCCCCTGCGCGGTCCAGGGGGTGGGGGCGATGTTCCAGGTGGTCTTCACCGCCGACGGCGAGCCGACCCGGCACTACCGGGACCTGCTCCGCAGCGACCAGGCCCGCCACCACGCGTTCCGCCACGAGCTGCTCCGCCGGGGGATCCACGTCAACGCGTACGGGATGGCCTGCTGGTTCGTCTCGGCCGCCGTGACGGAGGACGACCTCGGCGAGACCTGCGAAGCCGTGGAGGGCGCGTTCCGCACCCTGTGAGCCGGTGCTGTTCTGCGCGGGAAGTCGG
>NZ_JBHVET010001019.1:0-2363 GCF_042802135.1 Kitasatospora sp. NPDC057512 | reverse complement strand
GCCCCAGCGCCGTGTCGCACCCCCGTTCGGGGGTGGCGGCGCGGGGGCGGCGCCGCGACCATGGGACCCGTCCCGCACCGCCGTCCCCAGGGAGCCCGCCCGTGCCGACCACGCCGACCCCCCGCAGCTACGCCTCCGGCACCTCGGACGTCCCGCTGCTCGGCGACACCATCGGGGAGAACCTCGACCGCGCGGTGCGCGCCTTCCCCGGGCGCGACGCCCTGGTCGACCGGGCCACCGCCCGCCGCTGGACGTACGCCGAACTCGCCGCCGACGTCGACGCCCTGGCGCTCGGCCTGCTGGAGCTCGGGATCGCCAAGGGGGACCGGGTCGGCATCTGGGCCCCCAACTGCGCCGAGTGGACGCTCACCCAGTACGCCACCGCCAAGCTCGGCGCGATCCTGGTCACGGTCAACCCGGCCTACCGCGCCCACGAGCTGGAGTACGTGCTGAACCAGGCCGGCATCCGGCTGCTGGTCGCCGCCGAGCGCTTCAAGACCTCCGACTACGCCGGGATGATCGGCGAAGTGCGGCCCCGCTGTCCGGAGTTGGAGCACGTGCTGCTGCTCGGCGGCCCCGACTGGGACGCCGTGACCGCCGCCGGGCGGCGCGCCGACCCGGCCCGACTCGCCGAGCGGCAGGTCGAGTTGGCGCCCGACGACCCGATCAACATCCAGTACACCTCCGGGACGACCGGCTTCCCCAAGGGCGCGACGCTCTCCCACCACAACATCCTCAACAACGGCTACTTCGTCGGGGAGTTGCTCGCCTACACCGAGCAGGACCGGATCTGCGTCCCGGTGCCGTTCTACCACTGCTTCGGCATGGTGATGGGCAATCTCGCCGCCACCTCGCACGGCGCCTGCGTGGTCATCCCCGCCCCCTCCTTCGAGCCCGGCGCCACCCTGGCCGCCGTCGCCGCCGAGCGCTGCACCTCGCTGTACGGCGTGCCGACCATGTTCATTGCCGAACTGGCCGACCCGGACTTCGACCGCTACGACCTCGGCAGCCTGCGCACCGGCATCATGGCCGGATCGCCCTGCCCGAGCGAGGTGATGAAGGAGGTCATCGGGCGGATGGGCATGGCGCAGGTCTCCATCTGCTACGGCATGACCGAGACCTCGCCGGTCTCCACCCAGACCCGGGTCGACGACCCGGTCGAGCGGAGGGTCGCCACGGTGGGCCGGGTCGGCCCGCACCTGGAGGTCAAGGTGGTCGACCCGGCCACCGGCCGTACCGTCCCGCGCGGCGAACCCGGAGAGCTCTGCACCCGCGGCTACTCCGTCATGCTCGGCTACTGGGGCGAGCCGGAACGCACCGCCGAGGCCGTCGACGCCGCCCGCTGGATGCACACCGGGGACCTCGCGGTGATGGACGGGGACGGCTACCTCGCCATCACCGGGCGGATCAAGGACATGGTGATCCGCGGCGGCGAGAACCTCTACCCGCGCGAGATCGAGGAGTTCCTCCACACCCACCCGGACATCCTCGACGTCCAGGTCATCGGCGTCCCCGACGCCAAGTACGGCGAGGAGCTGATGGCCTGGATCCGGATGCGGGAGGGCGCCGAACCGCTCACCGCCGAGGCCGTCCGCGGGTACTGCGCCGGCCGGCTCGCCCACGTCAAGATCCCGCGCTACGTGCACGTGGTCGAGGAGTTCCCGATGACGGTCACCGGGAAGATCCGCAAGGTCGAGATGCGGGCGCAGGCCCAGCGGATCCTGGGGCTCTGACCGGGGCGCGCCTCCGCCCGGGCGAGTCCGGGGGGCGCGGCGGCCCGCCCGGCGGGAGAGTGTGATCATGCCGCTCGACGTCACAGTGGAACGCCTGATCCCCCTCCCGCCCGCCACGGTCGCCGCCTACGCGATGGACTGGCGCCACGACTCCGAGTGGACCCGGGGCATCCGCAGCGCCACCCTCACCCGGGAGGCCGACACCGGTGGCTTCGGCGCGGGCGCCGAGGTCACCCGGACCGCGCACTTCCTGGGCAGGTCCTTCTCGTACGTGCTGCGGGTGTCGCGCCACGACCCGCCGACGGTGCTCGACATGGTCTCCGTCGCCGGGCCGATGCCCATGCGCGTCACCTACACCTTCGAGCCCACCCAGGCCGGCACCTTCGCCCGCATCCGCGTCCGCGGCGGCCTCCGCCTGGCCGGCCCGCTGATGTCCCGCCCGGTGCGGGCCGCCCTCACCGCGGACCTGCGCGCCCTGGAGTCCCGCCTCGCCCGCTGACGGCCGTTCCCCCCTGCCACCGCCCCCGCGCACGCGAACGGCCGGCGAGGGCTGCTGCCCGTCGCCGGCCGTCGAGGGGCGGGCCGGGTACCGCGCCCCCCCCACCCCGGCCCTCGGGCCGAAGGCCGGGG
>NZ_JBHVET010001018.1:0-2367 GCF_042802135.1 Kitasatospora sp. NPDC057512 | reverse complement strand
GGGCTTGTGGGGCCTGACATGTGACACCGCCCGCGGGGGGGGATGGTGGTTGCCATCGTCTTATCGACGAATGGTCTGCGGTTGCGCTCGGGGTCGATCCCCTGGGGTGCGGGGAGCGACCCGTGATCAATAGCGCCAAGAGATTAAAGGAATGACAAAGAACAGGCAAATTCAATCTATTGACAGGGATTCTGACATGTGTCAAAAGGTCAGAGGATCTCCGATTCGGAATACGGGAACCACGCACTCATACCGGATCGCCGGGTCGCCGGGTCCCCGGCTCCTCCGGCGGGTCGCGCCGAGGGGAACAGCTCCGCCAGGACGCGGACCAACGGCCCGGCCGGGCCCTGCGGCCGCTCGGCGGCGAGGATCCGCCGCACCGCCGCGGCCAGCGTGGACTCCCGGACGGCCGCCGGCACTGGCAGGGCCACGAACCGCTGGACTAGCTGGAGTTGCACCCCCCCGGGGGGGATGGCGACGGCCCTTCAGCCAGTCCAGCGTCGCGATCTCGCTGCCGGCGATCCAGGCCCGGTTCACCGACCGCAGACCCGCGCAGGGTTCGGTGAGGGGCATCTGCCGCAGGATCCGGTCCTGGGCGATCCGTCGCACCTCGTCGATCGCCGTCGTGGTCGCGGAGAAGGCCGTCGAGCCGCTGCGGCCCGCCCTCGGCCGGATCCGCCACCGTTCGCGCACGGTCCGTCATCGGGGCTGTACTCCTGACGCCGTCGTGTCGCGCGGCCGAGGCCGGTCATCCCCGGTCATCCCCGGTCACCGACGGACCGCACAGTGACCCTGTCCCCCGTCCGGACGACCTGGAGGGGTGGCGCCGCCCACCCGGGATGCGGGCGGCCCACCTCGACGAGGGATAGGTGCACCCCGGCCAGCCGGCCGACGTGGGCCTTGACGGCGACGGCCTCCAGGTGGTCCGCGCCGCGCGAACCGGCCGGCAGGCCCAGGGCGTGCGCCGCCGTGCCCCTGTGCCAGTCCAGCGCCCGGACCTCGTCGGCGAGGACCTCCGTGGAGCCGTCGGCGGCCCCGGACTGCCACACAGAGCTGGAGGTCGACCTCCAGCCTGGGCGCCGTGCCCGCGTCCCGCTGTCCCCAACCCCCGGAAGCGGGCTTCGACCTCGAACTGACCCGTCGTCGGCAGGGTTTCGAAAGAACTACTCGCCCGCGTCGTCCTTCTCCACCCGGATCCGCCCCAGCACCGCGCTGCCGCCCCACGAGGCCAGCAGCCGGTGATCCGGTCGAGCATCAGCAGCATCGGCCCGGGCAGCCGGGCGGGGCCGGCGAAGTGGCGGGCGGGCGCCGTCGTGAAGCCGACCGCGTACCCGCCGGGCGCTCCAGTGCCTCGCGGTCGGCCCGCGACACCGGCAGCCCGCTCGGCCTTCGAAGGCCGAGACCGGGAAGAACCCGAACACCGTCGACAGGGTGAAGACCTCCTCGCCGTCGGCGAGGCAGCGCACTACGAAGGACACGATGATCACCTCGCCGAGCCGGGAGACCCCGGCCAGCTGGGCCCTCGGTGCGCACCGTCCGGGTCCTCGGCCCGACCTCGCCGGTGACCGTGCCCGTCCCGTCCCGTCGCGTCGAGGTTGCGGATGAACAGGTCGGTCCCGGTGCTCGGCGAGCCGCCGATGTAGCCGGACAGCCATCCGCAGGGCTGCAGCGCGATCTCCATGAACACCGGGTACACCAGCGAAGTACCGCTCGCCACTTGCTATCCAGTCCACCACCACAAAGCCAGCCAGCTCCACCACCAACCACCCATGAGCTCTACTATGGATAGCCAACCGAATCGAACTGAATCAAATAGCGCTCACTGAAGCGAATCGCCGCAGGTCAGGAAGTGTCGGCCCCGCGCTCGCGGGGGTTGCTCGGCGAGATCGACGCGGGCAAGTACCCGCCCGGCGTCGGCCCCGCGCTCGCGGGGGTTGCTCGACGTCGGGGATCGAGCCGTGGCCGTTCATCGTGTCGGCCCCGCGCTCGCGGGGGTTGCTCGCCCGGGCCGGTCGTCACCCCGATGTCGCCGCGGTCGGCCCCGCGCTCGCGGGGGTTGCTCCTCGCCATCCCAGAAGGGGAGCTCACCATGACCGTCGGCCCCGCGCTCGCGGGGGTTGCTCCGGCCCGTCGGACAAGCAGCAGGGCCCCGGCCCGTCGGCCCCGCGCTCGCGGGGGTTGCTCCCCCCAGGATGGGGGACGATCGGTCCCCCGGATGTCGGCCCCGCGCTCGCGGGGGTTGCTCGCAGGCCTGAGTCCTGGCGCGGTTTTCCGGCATGTCGGCCCCGCGCTCGCGGGGGTTGCTCCTGGCCGCCGCCGCCGAGGCCGAGGCCGAAGCGGTCGGCCCCGCGCTCGCGGGGGTTGCTC
>NZ_JBHVET010001017.1:0-2368 GCF_042802135.1 Kitasatospora sp. NPDC057512 | reverse complement strand
CCGGAGCGGCCACCCCCGGAGCCGCCCCCGCCACCCACCCTCCCGAGAGCCCACACCCCCACCCCCAAACCCCGTAAGCACCGCATAAGCCCAGCTCAGCCCCGGTGGTGACCCTCTTCACAGCCCCCCTCCCAGCAGACCGTTCCACATTCAACCTGTGGCACACTCGGATGCCATGAACCCCAGCCCGGTCACCAGAACGCTCCGCGCAGCGGTCTTCGCCGCGCTGGTCGTGCTGCTCGCCGGGCTCGGCCAGGTCCTGGTCACCGGCCGCACCCTCCCCGTCGGCCCGATGCTGCTGGCCTCGGCCGCCGTCTTCGCCGCGGCCTTCGCCCTGGCCGGCCGCGAACGCGGCTTCCCGGCCGTCGCAGCGGTGTTCCTGCCGCTGGAGCTGGCCGCCGGCGCCCTGTTCGACCTCGCCCAGAGCACCTGTCCCTCGCTGCCGCCAGGCACCGGACACGGCCTCCAGCCGCTGCTGTGCGGCGGCGGTTCGCTCGGCGGCTTCCTGCTCGGCCACGGCGTCTCCGCCCAGACCGGCCTGCTGCTGCTCCTCCTGCTGCACACGGTGATCGCGCTGGCCGGCGCCTTCTGGCTGAGCCGCGCGGACGCCGCGCTGTGCTGCCTGGCCGGGGCCGTCCGGATGCTGGGCGAGTTCCTGCACCGCCACCTGCCCGCCGCCGCCCGCTGGCTGCGGCTGCTGGTCGCGCCGCTGCCGGCCCGTCCGCCGTCCCGGGTGCCGTTCCCCCGGGCCAGCCGCGTGCTGGTCCCCGCCGAGGACGTCGTCGTCCGTCCGGCCGTCCGGCGCGGTCCGCCGGTGTTCGCCCTGGCCGTCTGAGCCACGGGCCTTCCCGCCCGCTCAGTCGGCTGTTCTCTCCTCCCGCGCAGGCCCCCGACCGGCCGCGCCGCCCCGTACGCCCGAGAGCACAGGACGACACCCCATGAGCAACACCCGCAAGACCGACAAGAAGGCCTCCGCCACCGACCGCATGCGCGTCGCCCGCGCCCAGGCCGAGCGCTCCGACCGGATCCGCCGCCGGGTGGTGGTCGGCGGCGCCTCCGCCGCCGTGCTCGCCCTCGTGGCGGGTGTGGCCTTCGCCGTCGGCGGCTCCTCCGGCTCCGGTTCGAACGCCGCGAACGGCCCGCTGGTCGTGCCGGCCAACGCGAGCGGCACCAACGGCACCGTGGTCACCTACGGCAAGGCCGACGCCCCGCACACCCTGGACGTCTACGAGGACTTCCGCTGCCCGTTCTGCGAGCAGCTGGAGACCACCACCGGCAAGGCGATCCAGCAGCTCGCCGACGACGGCACGTACAAGGTCGAGTACCACCTGGCGACGTTCCTGGACAACAACCTCGGCGGCAAGGGCTCGCGCACCGCGCTGGCCGCGGCGGGCGCCGCGCTGAACGAGGGCGTGGACAAGTTCAAGGCGTTCCACGACGTGCTGTACGCCAACCAGCCGGACGAGCGCAGCGACGCCTTCGGCGACGTCAACCACATCCTGGACCTGGCCGGCCAGGTGCCCGGCCTGAAGACCGACGGCTTCGTGAAGGCCGTCCAGGACGGCACCTACGCGCCGTGGGCGGCCAAGGTCAACGAGGAGTTCAACAAGAGCGACGTCACCGGCACCCCGACCGTCAAGCTGGACGGCCGGAAGCTGGACGTCCTCAACAACGGCAAGGCCGTCTCCCCCGAGCAGTTCACCGCGATGGTCAAGCAGGTGACCGGGTGACGGCCGGCGCCCCCGCCGGGCGGCCCGTGTACGGCGCGAGCCGCCCGTTCGCCTGGCTGCTGCTGATCGGCGGCGCCGTCGGCCTGTTCGCCTCGACGGTCCTCACCCTGGACAAGATCCGGCTGCTGGAGGACCCGTCCTACGTCCCCAACTGCAACATCAACCCGATCATCAGCTGCGGTTCGATCATGCGCAGCGACCAGGCGGAGGCCTTCGGCTTCCCCAACTCGCTGATCGGGCTGGTCGCCTTCGGCGTGGTGATCGCGGTCGGTGCCGGGCTGCTGTCCGGGGCGGCGTTCCGGCGCTGGTTCTGGCTCGGCCTGCAGGCCGGGACGGTGTTCGGGGTCGGCTTCGTGACCTGGCTGATGTACCAGGCGCTGTACCGGATCGGCGCGCTCTGCCCGTACTGCATGGTGGTGTGGGCCGCGGTGATCCCGCTGTTCTGGTACACCACGCTGCACAACCTGCGCTCGGGCGTGATCCCGGTGGGCCCGCGGCTGCGGGTGGCCGTCCGGGAGGCGGCCCGCTACCACTGGGTCGTCCCGGCGCTGTGGTACGCGGTGATCGCGCTGCTGATCCTCAACCGGTTCTGGTACTACTGGAGCACCCTGCTCTGACCCCGTCCGCCGCCCCCGCCC
>NZ_JBHVET010001016.1:0-2371 GCF_042802135.1 Kitasatospora sp. NPDC057512 | reverse complement strand
CGGCCGACCCCCGAACGGCCGGCCGCCCACGCCACCCGACGCACGACGACCGCTTGACCTGCGGTGCTCAGGCCGCCGGGTTCAGACCGCGGACAGCCGGTTGAGCTCCGGGTAGGCCAGCCCCTCCGAGAGCGCGGTGAACGTGCCGCTCCCGTACACCTCCTCGGCGGCCCGGCGGACCGCCGCGTACGCCACCTCGGCCAGGCCCGGGCCCAGGCTGATCCGGGCCACGCCGAGCTTCGCCAGCTCGGCGACCGCCGGGGAGCCGGGGCCGGCCAGCACGTTCAGCGGCGCCGGGACGGCCCCGACCAGGGCGGCGATGGTCTCCGGGTCGGACACCCCGGGGACGAACACCCCGTCCGCGCCCGCCTCGACGTACGCCCGCAGCCGGCCCACCGCGTCGTCCAACCGGCCCTCCGGGGCGCCGATCCCGCGCAGGAACACGTCGGTCCGGGCGTTGACGAAGAGCGGCACGCCGGCCGCGTCCGCGGCGGCCCGGGCGGCCGCGATCCGCTCGGCGGCCTCCTCCGCGGGGCGCCCCTCGTCCTCCAGGTTCACCCCGACGGCACCGGTGGCGAGCAGCGCGGCGACCGTCTCCCCGACCCCGGCGGCGGTGTCCGCGTAGCCGCCCTCCAGGTCCGCGGTGACCGGCAGGTCGACCGCGCGGACCACCTGGGCGGTCCGGGCCAGCACCTGCCCGGGGTCGGCGCCGCCGCCGTCCGCGCTGCCGAGCGACCAGGACACGCTCGCGCTGGCCGTCGCCACCGCCCGCGCTCCGGCGGCGGCCACCAGCCGGGCGCTCGGCACGTCCCAGGCGTTCGCCAGCACCAGCGGCTCGCCCGGGCGGTGCAGCTCCCGCAGCAGCCGGGCCCGCTCCCGCCGGACGGCGGGGTCCGCGGCGCTCACCTGGCGGCCGGGCTCATGCGGGTGGACACGCCGATCCGGTTCCAGGCGTTGATGGTGGCGATCAGCGCGATCAGCTGGGCCAGCTCGGTCTCGTCGAACTGCGCGGCGGCCTCCGCGTACACGGCGTCCGGCACGTGCCCCTGGGTCAGCAGGGTGACCGACTCGGTGAGGGCCAGGGCGGCGCGCTCGCGGGCGGTGAACCACGGGGTCTCGCGCCAGGCCGGGAGGGAGAGCAGGCGGTGGTCCTGCTCGCCGTGCTCGCGGGCGTCGGTGGCGTGCATGTCGATGCAGAAGGCGCAGCCGTTGATCATCGAGGCGTGCACCTTGACCAGCTCGGCGACGACCGGGTCGACGCCCTCCCGGGAGGCCCGGTCCACGGCGACCATCGCCTGGTAGTAGGCGGGGGCGAGCTTGTGCATCAGCAGGCGCTGCTCGGGGGCGGGCACCGGGGCCCCGTTCGTACCGGCCGCCCCGTCCGCGGTCGCGCGCGTCGTCTCGTTCGTCGTCATGGTCGCCAGCCTAGGAGCGCGGTGGCCTGCCGTCCTGGTGCGTTCGGCCGCTCGTTCCTTGGGCCACTTCCGGCGTGCGAACGACCGTGCGAGGATCGCCGACAGGAGATCACCGCCAGGAGGTCGCCGACAGGACGAGGTCAGGGGGCCCGGTCGTGTGCACGGCGTTCGTCAGCATCGAGCCGGAGGCGGCCGTCCCGGTGCTGCTGCTGTCCGTCCGGGACGAGTACCTGGGCCGCGCCTGGCTGCCGCCGGACCACCACTGGCCGGACCGGCCCGACCTGCTCGGCGGACTGGACCTCGCGGCCGGCGGCACCTGGCTGGCCGTCGACCCCGCCCGGCGCACCGCCGCCTGCCTGCTGAACGGCTTCGGCCCGCTCGCCCCCGCCGACGCCCGGCGCACCCGCGGCCGGCTGCCGCTCACCGCCGTCCGGGAGGGCGGGATCGGCCACCTCGACCTCACCCCGTACGACCCGTTCCACCTCGTCCTGGTCCGGGCCGACGGGGCCCGGGTGTCCAGTTGGAGCGGCGGACGGCTGGAGGAGCGCGAACTGCCGTCCGGCCTGAGCGTGGTGCTCAACGACGGGCTGGAGGGCCGGGCGGCCGACCGGACCACCTCCGAGCGGATCCGCGACCTGATGGCCGCGCGCGCCGCCCACTTCCGGTCCCGCTTCACCGCCGAACCCCGGCCCGAACCGACCGCCGACGGGCCGGCCGCCACGGCCTGGGGCGGATGGCTGCCGATCGTCGCCGGGGACGGGCTGGCGCCGGACGCGGACGCCGCGCTGATCCAGCGGCGGGACTTCGGCGACGGGCGGATCTGGGGCTCCTCGTCGATCTCGCTGCTCGCGCTCGGGCCGGACCTGCTGCGCTACGACTTCGCGGCCGCACCGGTGGCCGCCGACGGGCCGGGCTGGCGGCGGGTGGCGGCGGGCTGACCCCGCCGGGGCGGCACC
>NZ_JBHVET010001015.1:0-2375 GCF_042802135.1 Kitasatospora sp. NPDC057512 | reverse complement strand
CAGCACCACTTCGCCCGCCCGGCCGACCGGCGCCGCCGGTAGGGCGGTCGCCGGTTCCTGACCGGGCGGGCGACGGGGGTCGGTCAGGCGGCCGGTCCGGCGGTCATCAGCGCCGTGATCTCCTCAGCCAGCTTCGGCCCGAGCTCGCCCCAGCCCTCCTTGTAGCCGTACACGCCGGCCAGGGTGCGGGCCTCGTAGTCGCCGTTCAGGATCTCGATGTCGTCGGCGGTGATCAGCGCCGGGTGGGCGACGCCGACGGCCGACGAGACCTTCAGCAGCTCCTTGCGCAGGGTGCGCAGGTAGGCGGCGGCCCGGTCGGCCTTGGACGTCGGGTCGAGGCCGCGGGCCAGCCACGCGTTCTGGGTCGCGATGCCGGTGGGGCACTTGTCGGTGTGGCACTTCTGCGCCTGGATGCAGCCGATCGACAGCATCGCCTCCCGGGCCACGTTGATCATGTCGGCGCCCAGGGCGAAGGCGACCGCGGCGTTCTCGGGCAGGCCGAGCTTGCCGGAGCCGATGAAGGTCAGGTCGTCGGTCAGCCCCAGCTCGGCGAAGGTGCCGTAGACCCGGGAGAAGCCCATCCGGAACGGCAGCGACACCGAGTCGGCGAACATCCGCGGCGCCGCCC
Source organism: Kitasatospora sp. NPDC057512 (assembly GCF_042802135.1). Lineage (NCBI taxonomy): Bacteria > Bacillati > Actinomycetota > Actinomycetes > Kitasatosporales > Streptomycetaceae > Kitasatospora > Kitasatospora sp. NPDC057512. The sequence continues at coordinate 1,747 of NZ_JBHVET010001015.1, read as the reverse complement.
CGGTGCCGCCCTCGCCGCCGTCGACCGTCACGAAGTCGACCCCGCGGTCGCCGCGGGCCATCAGCGTGGCGAGCTCCTGCCAGAAGCCCAGCTCCCCCACCGCGCTCTTGACCCCGACCGGCAGGCCGGTCTCGGTGGCGAGCAGCTCGACGAAGTCCAGCATCGAGTCGACGTCGCCGAACGCGGTGTGCCGCGACGGCGAGGCGCAGTCCTGGCCGACCGGGATGCCGCGGATCCCGGCGATCTCCTCGGTCACCTTCGCGCCCGGCAGCATGCCGCCCAGCCCCGGCTTGGCGCCCTGGGAGAGCTTGATCTCTATCGCCTTGACGGGGGCGCCGGCGACGACCTCCTTGAGCTTGTCGAGGTTGAAGGCGCCGTCCGCGTCGCGGCAGCCGAAGTACGCCGTCCCGAGCTGGAGGACGAGGTCACCGCCGTTGCGGTGGTACGGCGAGAGGCCGCCCTCGCCGGTGTTGTGCATGGTGCCCGCCAGCGCCGCCCCCTTGTTGAGCGCCGTGACGGCCGCGCCGGAGAGCGATCCGAAGCTCATCGCCGAGATGTTCACCACGCTGGCCGGCCGGAAGGCCTTGGCCCGGCCGCGCGGCCCGCCCAGCACCTTGGCCGAGGGCAGCGGGGCCTGCGGATCGTGGGCGTCGGGCAGAGCACCGGCGAAGGTGCGCTGCTTCAGGTAGGCGTGCCCCTGGACGTGCTCGACGTCGACCTCGGTGCCGAAGCCGAAGTAGTTGTTCTCCTCCTTCGCCGAGGCGTAGATCCAGGTGCGCTGGTCACGGCTGAACGGGCGCTCCTCCTCGTTGGAGGTCACGATGTACTGCCGCAGCTCCGGCCCGATCGTCTCCAGGAGGTACCGGGCGTGGCCGACCACCGGGAAGTTCCGGAGCAGCGCGTGCCTCTTCTGGACGAGGTCGCGGGCCGCCAGGACTGCCACCGCTGTCGCGGCGACCGCGCCGATCTTCCGGGCTTGCATGAACGTTCCTCCTCGATGCACGACTCCAGCGCCTGCGGTGGAGTCGTGGTGCCGTGTGGGGTGTCGGACGGCGGGCACCCGGCCACAACGGCCAAGCGGGCGGCACCGTCCGTCGGAGAATCCGACATGATGGTAAAAGGCCACCCGAACGGGCAAACGGTCAGGGGGTACGGCTGCCACTCCGGCGGCGGGCCCACCGCCGGAGGCCGAGCGCCGCGGCGGAGCGAACACCTCCGCCGCGAACGCCCCCGACCGCTCACCCGGAACCGCCGGTTCAGCCGGAGTCACACCGGCCGACACCCGCCGCGGCGGACGTCAGCCCGGACCCCGTACGGCACCCGGCGGACGGTCTCAGTAGAACCAGACGGAGAGCCGGGCCGTGTTCGGGGCCACGTCGCAGAAGTAGCCGACCGCCTCCCCCCGGGCCACGTAGGCCCGGCCGGCGGCGTCGCAGGCGGCGCCGCTCGGGTACATGCCGACATAGGTGTATCCGGTCGTCCTCGTCGTGGACGCCTGGGCGGCGGGAGCGGCCGCCAGGCCACCCGCAACCGTCAGCAGTCCGGCCAGGGCCATGGTGGAAACCGCAGTGCGCAATGCCATCTCGGTGGATCCTCCCTCGGGCGAGAACGCCGGAGTCCGCTTCCCGGCGCTCGGCCGCGAGCCTTCCGGAATCCCGGATTCGGGGCAATGGTAGAGACCAATCTGGCAGAAAACAGTCCACCGGCCCGGGCCGGGTCCAGGGCCGGCAACGGCCGGCACCGGAGC
>NZ_JBHVET010001014.1:0-2380 GCF_042802135.1 Kitasatospora sp. NPDC057512 | reverse complement strand
CGGGGGAACAAGCCGGGGGCGCCGGGTCCGAGGCAACCGGAATCTGGTGTTCCGGTGGCTGAGGAGAACCTAGGTCCTGGCGATGTCGCAGGTCAAGGCGTTGGTTGAAGATTCACCCACGGTGTCCGGGGCGATCCGGCCGGTCACCCCGTCGACCCGCGTCGCGGCGTGCGGACGGCTCGGATCGGCGGCGAAATGCGCCGATTCGGCCCGGGCCCAGCCCGCCCAGAACTCGGCCAGTTCCGGCCCGTCCCGCTCCTCCCCGCGCCGCCGGGCCGAGACGGCGTCCAACTCCATCCAGATCACCCGGGCCAGCCACGGCCGCACCGCCCGCCGTCCGGCGCCGACCCCCTCCACCAGCACCACCGGGGCGGCCGGCACCGCGGCCGTGCCCGCGAAGCGGCGCAGGGTCCAGTCGTAGACCCGGTACTCGGCGTCCCGCCCGGCCGCCAGCGGCTCCAGCACCTGCTCGCGCAGCCGCCCGGTCCATCCGAAGGGCTCGCGGTGGGTGGCCAGGTCGTCGAGGTGGACCACCGGGGCCCCGTCGAGCGCCGCCGCCAGCCGTCCGGCGAAGGTGGTCTTGCCGGAGCCCGCGTGGCCGTCCACCGCGACCAGCCGCACCGGCCCGCAGGAGGGCGGCAGCGCTCGCAACTCGGCCGCGAGCGCGGTCAGCCGGTCGTCCGGAGCGGGCCGGAATCGGGTCGGGAGGGGTTCGGATACAGCCACAACGTCAACCCTACGGTGCCGTAGCCCGCCACTGCGTCCAGTTCAAATGTGCAGGTCGTGACGGCAGCGCGGGTTTCGGGCATACTCGCCTTCGCCACGACTGTGAACGGCCGTTCACCGCAACCCGGTGCCGGTCGGTCCGACCAGCCGCACCCACGCCGGACCGGCCGACACCTCGGTCCCGCGCCCCGATCGAGGAGGCGACCACCGCCATGACCCCCTCCCCTGTGAAAGCCGTGGAGCGCCAGCTGCCCACCGAGGAGGCCCGCGAGCTGCTGGGCCTCACCCGGGACCTGGTCCAGCGCGAGCTCCAGCCGCGCGCGGCGGAGGACGAGGCCGCCGGCCGCTTCCCGCGGGAGGTCTTCCGCACCCTCGGCGAAGCCGGCCTGCTCTCCCTCCCGTACGACGAGAAGTACGGCGGCGGCGACCAGCCCTACGAGGTGTACCTGCAGGTGCTGGAGGAGCTCGCGGCCGGCTGGCTGGCCGTCGGCCTCGGCGTCAGCGTGCACACCCTGTCCTGCCACGCGCTGGCCACCTTCGGCACCGACGAGCAGCGCGAGACGTGGCTGCCCGCCATGCTCTCCGGCGAGCAGCTCGGCGCCTACTGCCTCTCCGAGCCGCAGTCCGGCTCCGACGCGGCCGCGCTGCGCACCCGCGCAGACCTCGACGGCGACGCGTACGTGGTGAACGGCACCAAGGCCTGGATCACCCACGGCGGCCAGGCCGACTTCTACAGCGCCCTGGTGCGCACCGGCGTCGACGGTCCCAAGGGCATCAGCTGCCTGCTGGTCCCCGGCACCCAGCAGGGCCTGTCCGCGGCCCCGCCGGAGCACAAGATGGGCATGTGGTCCTCGCCGACCGCGCAGCTGCACTTCGACGGCGCCCGGGTGTCCCGCGAGCGGCTGGTCGGCGAGGAGGGGCAGGGCTTCCAGATCGCGCTCGCCGCGCTGGACTCCGGCCGCCTCGGCATCGCCGCCTGCGCCGTCGGCGTCGCCCAGGCCGCGCTCGACCTCGCGGTCGACTACGCCCGCACCCGGCGCCAGTTCGGCCGCCCGATCGCCGAGTTCCAGGGCCTGTCCTTCATGCTCGCCGACATGGCCACCCAGATCGAGGCCGGCCGCTCGCTCTACCTCTCCGCCGCCCGGCTGCGGGACGCCGGCCGCCCGTTCTCCAAGGAGGCGGCGATGGCCAAGCTGTTCTGCACCGACGCGGTGATGCGGGTGACCACCGACGCCGTCCAGGTGCTCGGCGGCTACGGCTACACCCAGGACTTCCCGGCCGAGCGCTACATGCGCGAGGCCAAGGTGCTGCAGATCGTCGAGGGCACCAACCAGATCCAGCGCCTGGTGATCGGCCGCCACCTCACGAAGGCCTGAGCCCAGGGCCTGTCCGGCGGGTCCTTGCCGGGTGCGCGACGCTCCCCCAGCCTTCGGCCGGGAGGTACCCCCAGGGCACAAGCGCACCTCGCCGCGTTGTCGTCGGTCGCCAATGGCCCCCAGCCTGGCGGCCGGGAGGTGCCCCCACCGCAGTGGCTCCCTCCTCCGCCTTGCGATGCACGCACCCCAACGCCGCGCCCTGATCCGACAAAACCCACCGGACAGGCCCGGCTCCCTCACGGCCTCCGGCCGTCACTCCAGGGTGCGGAGTGACGGCC
>NZ_JBHVET010001013.1:0-2383 GCF_042802135.1 Kitasatospora sp. NPDC057512 | reverse complement strand
CCACACCGCTGGTGTCCGGGGTCGCCGCCCTGCTGGTCGGCGCACAGGTGCGCGCGGGCCGGCCACCCGACCCCCTCGCGGCCCGCCGGGCCCTGGTCCGGGGCGCGCACGCCGAGCCCTGCGCACCCGCCGAGGCACCGGAGTGCCGACGCCGGCTGACCGGCCACCTGGACGCGGCCCGGGCGTACGAGCTGATCACCCGAGGAGAAGACCCGGCTGAGCGCCCGGTCCGCGCCGGGACCACGGCGGACGGCGGCCGCCCCACCACCCTCACCCCCGAGGTCGGGGTCGCCACGGCCGGCGCACCCTCGCTGCTCGGGACCTCCCCTTACGACTCGCACGAGGGAGCCAGCACCATGGACACCCAGAGCGTTCCCGCCGCCACCGCCGAGGCCGTTCAGGCCGCCCCGGTCGCGCAGGCGCCCGTCGCGGCCGAGGCCGTACCGGCCGCGCAGAGCGCACCGTACGAAGCCGCCACCCCGGCCGGAGCCGCCGCCGGGGTGACGGGCGCCATCCCCGCGGGCGCCACCGCCGTCCCGCCGCCCGTACCCCCGCCCGCGCCCGCCCCGGCCGCGCCCGCGCCGCCCACCGGCGCGACGGCGCTCGGCCAGGCCCCGGCGGCCCCCTGCGCGTGCCAGGGCGGCGGGCCCTCCGGGGCCGGGCTGCCAGGGGCCGGGCCGTCGGGCGGCGTACCGGCGGGCGGCGGCGTCCGGCCCTCCTGCGCCTCCACCAACAACCGGCCGCTGGTCTACGCGATCGGCCAGGTCGGCGTCGACTTCCTGACCGAGGCCCGCCGGGACAGCTTCCGTCAGCTGATGGACCCCGTCGAGGCTCCGGTCCCGGGCAAGACCGGTGTGACGCAGGAGTTGCCCGCCAATCCCTACGACGCCGGGCAGTTGCACAAGTACCTGACCGCCAACCCCTGGGCCTCCGACAAGGTCACCTGGACGCTGAACCTGGACAGCACGCCGGTCTACGCGATGGAGGCCGAACCCGCGGTCGGCATGGACTGGTCCAGCACCCCCCTCGTGCCCCTCGGGAAGAAGGAGGACGTGGTCGCGCTCACCACCGACCACGACAAGCTCGCGGACGTCCTGATGGCACTCGCCGCGACCGCTCCCCCGGTGTCCACGGTCTACCGGTCCTTCCGGGACGCGTACTTCGGCCAGAACCAGTACACCCAGGACCAGGACGGCTACATCTCCCGGATCTCGATACCCGGCCGGCTGACCGACCGGACCGTCCGGCTGTTCTCCGGGCAGGTCGTACCCGTCGTCGAGGTCAAGAGCCGCGGCATCTTCATCTGGTACCAGAAGCAGCTGGTGGACGCCGTGGTGAAGGCCGTCGTGGACCAGGCGCACCACGACCAGGTGACGGTCGACGAGGCGTACATCCGCAAGACCATGGACGCGTTCCTCGACAAGGTCTACTACCAGTTCCGCAACCTCGGACAGACCTCCGCCGACCGGGCGCTGAACTCCGCCGGGACGAACGCGTTCTCGGTCGCCAAGCAGATCAGCCAGGCCCTGCTGCTGGGCCAGGGCATCCCCACCACCGTGACCCAGCCCGGCCTCCCGCTCGCCCTCTACTGCCTCGACACGATCTCCGTCGCGAAGAGCCCGTACTGCCGCATGGGGTCGGACTGCCAGGACGTGAAGGTGACCTTCTTCGACCCCGAGGACGACCGGCGCGCGCGGGTCAGCATGCTGTTCACGATCGACGTCAGCGACGAGTACCCCGTCAGCCTGGCGCCGGCCCACCAGTTCCTCGATTCCTGAGCGCCCGTCCCCGTCGGCGCCAGCGCCGACCGGACGGCCCCACGCCACCCGGCAGGAGGAGGCGGATCATGAAAGCCCCCACAGCGTTCCCCAGCCCCACACCGAGGCTCCCGGTCCTCGCCCCGGCGGTCCGCCGGGACGGCCGGGACGAGACCGGCCGACTGCCCGGCGGACCGGGCGTCACCCCGGCCCGGTCGATCTGTGCCGACCTCTCCGGCCCGGCCCGGAGCATGTGCTACGCCGCCCTCTGAGCGCCCGCCCCGACGGGCTTCGCCGAGGACGGATCGCATCCAGCACGACGAGAAGGGATGAGCAGAAATGACCAAGGAAGAATTCCGTGAGGAGCACCGGACGTGGAGCCCCACGCCGCAGCTCCCGACGCTGGCCCCGCCGGTCGACCGCACCCGCCGCCCCGGCGGCGCTCTGGGCGACACCCCTGGCGTCGAAGCCGACATCAACTGGGGCAAGCTCATCAGTGGCGGCGCCGACCTGCTCGGAACGCTCTTCTGATGCACCCCGTGCCGGCGGCGGGCCCCCCCCCCGCGCCGGCCCCCCCCCACCCTGGCGCCCCGTCGCACCACCCGCCCCCCGCGCACCGGGCAGGA
>NZ_JBHVET010001012.1:0-2384 GCF_042802135.1 Kitasatospora sp. NPDC057512 | reverse complement strand
CCCCGGGGCCGAGGAGGTCGTCGAGTGGCGCGTCCGTCGGGCCGTCAGCGGCCGTCCATCAGGCGGTACATGCCGATCGAGTCGTGGGCGGCGGTGTCCGCGAAGCCGAACTTCTCGTAGAGGAAGCGCGCGGGGCCGTCCGCGATCAGCGAGACGTACGCGGTGGCGGGCGCCCGGCGCTCCAGCTCCTCGGTGAGCGCGGCCATGATGCGCTTGCCGAGGCCGTGGCCCTGGTGCGCGGGGTGGACGCAGATGTCGGTGATCTGGAAGGCGGTGCCGCCGTCGCCGATGATCCGCCCCATGCCGACGGGCTCGCCCTCGTGGTGGAGGACCACGCCGTACCAGGTGTTGGGGAGGGCGAGCGCGACCGCCTCGGGGGCCTTGTCGGAGAGGCCGGCGTCGGTGCGCAGACGGCGGAAGTCCTCGACGGTGGGCACACCGGGACGGATTTCGTAAGGGTCACTGCTCGGATTCATGACTTACATGCTACCCGCTCGGCCCCGCCGCCCGACTCCGGCCGCTCGGGTGAACGCGCGGCGCGACATACCGGACGGGACGGGGTGCCACGGGGGCGGAAGCGATGATCGCCGGGTTCCCGGAACCCCACCCCGTCGGAGGCGTACATGCGGATTCTTCTCCTCGCCAGCGCGTTCAACAGCCTCAGCCAGCGGCTGCACGCCGAACTGCGCGACCGGCTCCACACCGTGGACGTCCAACTGGCCGGTGATGACGAGGAGTTGCTCGACGCGGTGCGCCGCCTGAAGCCCGACCTGGTGCTCGCGCCGATGCTGCGCACCGCGATCCCGCGCGAGCTCTGGTCGCAGCTCACCTGCCTGGTCGTCCACCCCGGACCGCCGGGCGACCGCGGCCCGTCCTCCCTCGACCGGGCCGTCCAGGAGGGCCGCACCGACTGGGGCGTCACGGTGCTCCAGGCCGAGGCGGAGCTGGACGCCGGGCCGGTCTGGGCCTGGGCGCCCTGCCGGCTGCCCGGGTACGGCAAGAGCGACCTGTACCGCAACGAGGTCGCCGACGCGGCGGTGGCGGCCGCGCTGCTCGCCGTCGAACGCTTCGCCTCCGGCGGGTACGCGCCGCAGCCGCAGTCCGGCCCCGGCTGGAGCGCCACCGTACGGACCCGGCCCGCGCTGCGCCAGGAGGAGCGCCGGATCGACTGGGCGGCCGACCCCACCGAGGCGGTGCTGCGCGGCCTGCGCGCGGCGGACTCGCGCCCCGGGGTCCTCGACGAGCTGTGCGGCGGCACCTGGTACCTGCACGGCGGGCACCGCGAGCCGGTGCTGCGCGGCCGCCCGGGCGAGCTGATCGCCACCCGGGCCGGCGCCGTCTGCCGGGCCACCTCGGACGGCGCGGTCTGGATCCCCGAGCTCCGCCGCCGTACCCCCGGCGGCCCGGCGGGCGTCAAGCTCCCGGCGGCCACGGCCCTCGGCGGCCTGCTGCCGGCGCTGCCGGAGGTGGCGGCGCCGCTGATGCCGGGGGAGGAGGACGGCCCGGTCTGGTCGGACCTGCGCTACCGCGAGGACGGCCCGGTGGGCTTCCTGCGCTTCTCCTTCCCGGGCGGCGCGATGTCCACCGGCCACTGCCGCCGGCTGCTGGCCGCGTACCGCTTCGCGGCGGCCCGTCCGACCTCGGTGCTGGTGCTCGGCGGCGGCCGGGACTTCTTCTCCAACGGCATCCACCTCAACGTGATCGAGGCCGCGCCGGACCCGGCCGTCGAGTCCTGGGACAACATCACCGCGATGGACGAGCTGGTCGACGCGGTGCTCACCACCACCGACCGGCTGGTGGTCGCCGCCGTCGGCGGCAACGCGGCGGCCGGCGGGGTGATGCTGGCGCTGGCGGCGGACGAGGTGTGGTGCCGCGCCGGTTCCGTCCTCAACCCCCACTACCGGCTGATGGGGCTGCACGGCTCGGAGTACTGGACGTACACCCTCCCGCGCCGGGTCGGCGCGGCGGCGGCCGAGCGGCTGACCCGCCAGGCGCTCCCGGTCTCCGCGGCCACGGCCGAGCGGATCGGTCTCGTCGACCGGGTGCTCGCCTGCGGGCCCGAGGAGTTCGGGCCGTCCGCGGCCCACCTGGCCGGGCTGCTCGCCGCCTCGCCCACCGCCCAGCAGCGGATCGCGGCGAAGAAGGCCGCGCGCGAGGCCGACGAGCGGACGAAGCCGCTCGACGCGTACCGGGAGGAGGAACTCGCGGTGATGCACCGGCAGTTCTTCACACCCGAATCGCCGTATCACGCGCTGCGTTCCGCGTTCGTCCACAAGCGCCCGGTGCCGACGGGGCCCGCCGCGCGAGCGTGACCCGAACGGCCCCGCCGGGCTTGCCTCCCCGGGCGCCGGCTCCCGCCGCGCGGACCGGCGCCCGGCCCGGAC
>NZ_JBHVET010001011.1:0-2394 GCF_042802135.1 Kitasatospora sp. NPDC057512 | reverse complement strand
CACTTCAGGCGCTTGCCCGCCGAACGCAGCTGCTGGGCGGCCTCGAGCACGCGGGCGGCCATGCCGGCCTCGGCCAGCTTGCCCCAGGTGCGCGGGTCGTAGGTGTTCTTCTTGCCGACCTCGCCGTCGACCTTCAGCACGCCGTCGTAGTTGGCGAACATGTGGCCGGCCACCGGGCGGGTGAAGGCGTACTGGGTGTCGGTGTCCAGGTTCATCTTCACGACGCCGTTCTCCAGCGCGGTGGCGATCTCCTCGGCGGTCGAGCCCGAGCCGCCGTGGAAGACGAAGTCGAACGGGTCGGTCTTGCCGTACTGCTTGCCGATCGCGTCCTGCAGCTCGCGCAGCAGCTCCGGCTTCAGCACGACGTTGCCCGGCTTGTACACGCCGTGCACGTTGCCGAAGGAGGCGGCCAGCAGGTAGCGGCCCTTCTCGCCCAGGCCCAGCGCCTCGGCGGTGCGCACGGCGTCGTTGACGGTGGTGTACAGCTCGTCGTTGATCTCGTGGGTGACGCCGTCCTCCTCGCCGCCGGTCGGGGTGATCTCGACCTCAAGGATGATCTTGGCGGCGGCGGCCTGGGCCAGCAGCTCCTGGGCGATGGCCAGGTTGTCGGCGAGGGTCTCGGCCGAGCCGTCCCACATGTGCGACTGGAACAGCGGGTTCTCGCCCTTGGCCACGCGCTCGGCGGAGACCGCCAGCAGCGGGCGGACGTAGCCGTCCAGCTTGTCCTTCGGGCAGTGGTCGGTGTGCAGCGCGACGGTGATGTCGTACTTGGCGGCGACGATGTGGGCGAACTCGGCGAGCGCGACGGCGCCGGTCACCATGTCCTTGTTGTGCTGGCCGCCCAGGAACTCCGCGCCACCGGTCGAGATCTGGATGATGCCGTCGCTCTCGGCCTCGGCGAAACCGCGCAGTGCGGCGTGCAGGGTCTGCGACGACGTGACGTTGATGGCCGGGTAGGCGAACTTGCCCGCCTTGGCCCGGTCGAGCATCTCGTTGTAGACCTCGGGAGTTGCGATGGGCATGCGATCCGCTCCTGTCGGGTTGCGGCGTACGGACGGTGCTGTCCGACGCTGTGTACGCCTTCGTGACGACTCCGTGCCGGCCCGCCGACGCGCGGCGTTGCGGTGGTGGCTCTCCGGCACGTTCGCGGCGACCTGCGCGGTACGGCCATGAGGGTGGTGTGCCACCGCGGACCGGACGCCTGTGCCATCTTCCCAGACTCGTGCCCGCAGGTCAGCAGGAGCCCGCCATGCGGAACGTCGCACGGTACGGGCGCACGGCGGCACCCGGGCGGCCCCGGCGGGGGTCGGAACCGGTCCCGGCCGGGCGCCGTCGGCACGGTACGCCCGCTTCGCCGGCCAGGTGCGCCCGCTATCCTGCGCCCGTGGACTACAACCAGCTGGCCGTCAACCTGCTCGACGCCAAATCCCTGATCTCGTCCCTCGGCGCCATCGGGCTGATCGCGATCATCTTCGCGGAGACCGGCCTGCTGGTCGGCTTCTTCTTCCCGGGTGACTCGCTGCTGATCCTCGCGGGTGTCGCCGCCTCGAACGCAGCCTCCTCGGTGCTCGGCGACGGCGCCAAGCTGCCGATCGCCGTCCTGCTGATCGGCTGCCCGATCGCGGCGATCGCCGGTGCCCAGCTCGGGCACCTGATCGGCGCCAAGGTCGGGCCGAAGATGTTCGACAAGCCCGATTCGAAGATCTTCCGCCGCGAGTACGTGGTGAAGGCGGAGGAGTACTTCAACAAGTTCGGCTCCGGCAAGGCCGTCGTGCTGGCCCGCTTCATGCCGATCATCCGCACCTTCCTGAACCCGGTCGCCGGCACCCTGGAGATGCCCGCCCGGACCTTCTTCCTCTGGAACGTGATCGGCGGCGTGCTGTGGACCGAGTCCATGCTGCTGATCGGCTACTTCTTCGGTGACGCGCTCGCCCCGGTGATCGACAAGTACCTGATCCCGGCGGTGCTGCTGATCGTCCTGCTGTCCATCTCGCCGATCCTGATCGAGGTCATGCGCGAGCGGAAGAAGAAGCGGGCCGGCGGCGGCGTCGAGGTCGACGAGGAGAGCCAGGTCCAGGCCGGCGGCGGCCGGCACCGGCGGGGCTGAGCGCCCGCCGCTCCGGACACGGCGAGGGCCGGTGCTGTTTCACGTGAAACAGCACTACCCGCACAACATGGGCCAGATATTACAGGGCAACATCGGCACCCCCTTCAAAGGGCCGCCGGTCACCGAGCTGATGCGCACGGCCTTCCCCGTCACCCTCCGGCTCACCATCGTCGCCATCGTCCTGGAGACGGTGGTGGGCGTCGCGCTGGGCGTGTTCAGCGGGCTGCGGCGCGGCCGGAGCATCGACACCACCGTGCTGGTCCTCACCCTCGTCGTGGTCTCCGTAC
>NZ_JBHVET010001010.1:0-2402 GCF_042802135.1 Kitasatospora sp. NPDC057512 | reverse complement strand
CTCCTGATCCGTCGTGCTGTGCGCGGGGCCGTGCCGGGGCGGCGCCACCGGGACCCCCGGACCGGTGTTCGACCGGGCCGGGCGGCGGCGCGCCGGTGCCGGCACAGATCCGGGCACCGTGTCGTATGTGATGGTAGGCGACCAGGGCGACCGGCCAGAACGCGCCCGCCCGGCCCGGGGGCGGCGGCGGGGCGGCGGACGGGCGGCCGCCGAGGGCCCGTCGAGCGGCCGGCGAGCGGCCCGGGGGCCGCGACGGATCCGCCCGGGCGCCGCCGGGGGAACGCCGCGAGGAGGCCGTGAGGAGGCGCCGGACCGGTCGAACGGGCTCCGAACGCATGCCGAACGGTTCTGCGAATTCTGTGACCCTTACGAGGGCATCCCAGACCCTTCTCTGGACGGTTTCCGACTCCTCCGGGTCATGATCCGCCCGGTTGTGCGTGGGACCCCTGCCGACCGCCACCCATACGGCAGACTGGATGCCGACGCCGGCGCCGGTGCCCCCGCTGTGTCCGCCGCACTCCGCCCGGTGCGTCGGAGACACCCGATGCTCCCGTTGCTCCCGCTCCCGAAAGAGGCCCCATGCCCCAGAGTCTTCCGACCGACCCCACGCACTTCGCGGCCGAGATCGACACCGGTCTCGACGTGGAGACCGATGTGACGGTCGCCCCCCGGGCCACCGGGTCCGCCCCCGTCGGAACCGAGATCCTGCTGGAACTGGTCGACGACGCGGGCGTCACGATCGGCACCGGCGAGAAGCTCTGGGCCCACCAGCAGCCGGGCCGGCTGCACCGGGCCTTCTCGGTCTTCCTGTTCGACCGCCAGGGCCGACTGCTGCTCCAGCGCCGGGCCCTCGGCAAGTACCACTCCCCCGGCGTCTGGTCGAACACCTGCTGCGGCCACCCGTACCCGGACGAGCCGCCGTTCGTCGCCGCCGCCCGGCGCACCGCCGAGGAGCTGGGCGTCGCACCGGCGCTGCTGTGCGAGGCGGGCACCGTCCGCTACGACCTGCCGGACGAGGCGTCCGGGCTGATCGAGCGGGAGTGGAACCACCTGTTCGTGGGACTGGTCACCGCGCCGGTCGAGCCCGCCCCGGAGGAGGTGGACGACTTCGCCTTCGTGACCGCGCAGGAGCTGCGCGAGCTGCGGGCGGAGCGGCCGTTCTCGGTCTGGTTCGAGACGGTCTTCGAGGCCGCGCTGCCGGGCATCCGGGAGATCGCCGGGCGGGACTGGTAGCCCGGCCGTCCCGGCGGGTGGTCCGGCCGTCCCGACCGGCGGTCCGGAGGTGTCGGCCGTCGGTCCGGAGGTGTCCGCCGTCGGTCCGGCGCCCGGCCCGGCCGGTCAGTGGTCGGGCCCCGGGGGAACGGGCAGCGAGGCCCAGATGACCTTGCCGCCCTCCCCCGTGTCTTCGACGTCGCACACCCCGCCGGCCTGCAGGGTGACGCTCTTCACCAGCAACAGGCCGCGCCCGCCGGTGCGTCCGGTGTCGTTCTCCAGCGCCTTCGGCCGGTACGGGTCCCCGTCCTCCACCGACACCCGCACCCAGGCCCGGCGCAGCGACAGCTCGGTGACCACCTCGGGCGACAGCTCGGCGGCGTGCGTCACCGCGTTGCTCACCAGCTCCGAGACGATCAGCAGCAGGTCGTCCACCAGCTCCTGGTAGCGCACCCCGGTCATGCCCTGGGCCAGCAGGCGGTCGCGCACCGCGTGCCGGGTGAGCGGCACCGAGGCCTCGGTGGCGGGCACCGGGAAGCGCCACACGCCCTCGGTGGGGCCCGCGGAGACCGTGGCCCCGACCGGGCCCTCCCCCCGCCTGCCGCGTCTCGGTTCGGCCTTCGCCGCTCCGCTGATCTGCTCCACGTCCAGCCGCCCTTCGTCCGCGACCCGGGAATCAGGCGATCCGCTTCATGGCGCCCTCGGTCCACAGAGGCTAGGAGAGCCGTCGCGGCGGGTGCGGCACCGTCGACAAGTTGCCCGTGTCGGACCGGTTCCGGCCGCAACCGACCGCCGACGGTACGGGAGTCGACCGGTTCCTTCGCGGACCCCACCGGTTCGGGCCGGATTCGAGCGCGTTCACAGGCCGTACCAACCTGTGCGGGCGGCGCGCGGGGCCTGATGCGGGCCTGACCAGGATGTCCGGCGGTGCGGCCCCGGGGACCCGGGAGCGGCCCCGACCAGGATGTCCGGTGGCGCGGCCCGAGGAAGCGCAGGTGAGAAGCACTCCAGAACCCTGGTAATGTTCTCTCTGTCGCCGAGGGGGCGAGGAAAAAGCCCCCGAAGCACACACCCAGTCCGGGTGGCGGAATGGCAGACGCGCTAGCTTGAGGTGCTAGTGCCCTTTATCGGGCGTGGGGGTTCAAGTCCCCCCTCGGACACAGCCGAAATTCCCCGTGGAGGCCGAAAGG
>NZ_JBHVET010001009.1:0-2411 GCF_042802135.1 Kitasatospora sp. NPDC057512 | reverse complement strand
GGCCCGCGCGGGGGGGGCGGCGGGCCCACCAGCGGGGGGAACCACCGACGAAGGAGTCCCCGTGACCACTGCCCGAGACATCATGCACACCGGCGCCCAGTGCATCGGCGCCCACCAGACGCTCGCCGAGGCCGCGCGGATGATGCGCGACAAGCACGTGGGCGCGCTGCCGATCTGCGGCGACGACCAGAAGCTCAAGGGCATCATCACCGACCGCGACATCGTGCTGCGATGTATCGCGGAGGGCAAGGACCCGGCCACGATGACGGCCATCGAACTGGGCGGCCACCTGCACTGCGTACGCGCCGAGGACAGCATGGAGGCGGTGCTGCGCAAGATGGAGCAGCACCAGATCCGGCGCATCCCGGTGATCGACGGGGACCGGCTGGTGGGCATGATCAGCGAGGCCGACCTGGCGATGGGCCACCGCGAGGGCCAGCGGCTGACCGATCAGCAGATCATCGAGTTCATGGACAGCGTGTACCTGAAGCACTGACCGGCTGACACCCCGCCCACCCCGTCCCCGCCCTGCCCCGCCCCGCCCGCTCCTGTGACCGGCCGGCCCCCCGTACCGGCCGGGCCCTTCGAGCGTGCCGGGCGGGGCACCGGTGCGTCTTGTACGAATGCGCACGCCTCAGCTCCCGTCAGCTCCCGGAGCCCCCGGCGTCCAGGGCGGTGCTGGTCACCCGCCCGCTGACCCGGTCGGTGACCCGCTCGGCGGGCCCGGGCAGGGCGGCGGCCGTGCGCCGGGCGGCCAGGAACGCGCGCGGCGAGCAGCCGACCATGGCGCGGAAGGTCCGGTCGAGGTGGGACTGGTCGTAGTAGCCGCAGCGCGTGGCCAGGTCGGCGCCGGTGGGCCGGTGCCCGGCGGGGCCGTGCCCGGCGAGGCGGTCCCCGGAGGGGTGGTCCTCGTGCGCGGTCAGGGCGTTGAGGGTGCGCTGGAGCCGGAGGATGCCGGCCGCCTGCTTGGGGGCCAGCCCGAGGTGCTCGCGGAAGCGCAGCTCCAGTCGGCGGCGGCTCCACCCGGTGCCCTCGACCAGGGTGCCGATCGGTACCAGCCCGTGCGAGTGCCGCAGTCGGCGCCAGACCCAGTGCACGGACGGGTCCCAGTCCGGCCCGTACGCGAACAGCGCGCCGAAGTACCCGTCCAGCATGGCGAACCGGGCCGGCCAGCTCGGCGCGTCGGCCAGCCGGTCGGTCAGCGCCCGCAGCCGCGGGCCCAGGACGTCCCCGGCTTCGGCCCAGTGCCCGCCGAGCTCGCCGGCCAGCGGCCCGAACGCCCGGAACGCGCCCTGCGGGGTGAGCGAGACGGCCAACCCGTGCAGCGCGCCCGCGTGTTCGGCGACCGTCGCGGTACGGCGCAGCCCGGCCGCGACCGAGCCGAAGGAGGCGGCGGCCGCGGGGGAGACGGCGTCGGTGAGGCTCATGGTGCCCTCGAAGGCGAGCGCCACGGTGACCACGTCCGTCGGCACCTCCAGCCGTCGGAGCGGCTGCCGCAGGGCCAGCCGGTAGCCGCGGTAGCCGAGCACGTACCCGTGCAGCGGCGCGGCCGGAGTTCCGACGACCGTCCCGGGAGGGGTGTTCCGGATCATCGCAACTCCCCAGCTCGGTCCGGCGGGTGACACGCGCACGGCCATCGTAGGCGGCACCGGCCGGCCCCCGGGAGGGCCCGGGCGGCGGGCGGGCGGCGCGGGGCGGCGCGGGGCGTCTCAGGGGGCGGAATCCGCTTTCCCGCCAGCCGAGACGGGGGCAGACTGGCGGGCATGGGAAAGCAGTACGAAGCCATCGACGGTCGGCTGCGCCGGTTCATCGAGCGCCAGCCGGTCTACTTCGTGGCCACCGCCCCGCTGGCCGCCGACGGGCACGTCAACCTCTCGCCCAAGGGCCGGTCCGGGACGCTCGCGGTGATCGACGAACTCACCCTCGCCTACCTCGACTTCGGCGGATCGCAGGCCGAGACCGTCGCCCATCTGCGGGAGAACGGCCGGATCACCCTGATGTGGTGCGCGTTCGAGGGCCCGCCGACCGTGGTGCGGGTGCACGGGCACGGCGAGCCGGTGTTCCGGGACGACCCGCGGTTCGCCGAACTGCTCGGCCACTTCGACCCGTCCGCCGACGGCTCCGGGCTGCGGGCGATCGTGCTGGTCAGGGCCGAGCGGGTCAGCGACTCCTGCGGGTACGCGGTGCCGTTCATGGACTACCGGGCCGACCGCGACCTGCACGCCCAGTACTTCGACCGCAAGGACGAGGAGGAGTTCGGTGCCTACTGCGAGCGCAAGCCGCTGGTCGGCAGCAGCATCGACGGGCTGCCGGCCGTTCCGCTGCCGCTCCCGCCCCGGCCGTCCTGACCGGTCCGGTTCCCTCGGACCCCGGGCGCCGGTTCCGTCGGGCTCCGGGCCCCGGGGCCGAGG
>NZ_JBHVET010001008.1:0-2413 GCF_042802135.1 Kitasatospora sp. NPDC057512 | reverse complement strand
GGTGACGGGCCGCCGCTTCGAGCGCCAGAGCAGCCAGCGGGTACGCAGCCACCCGGCCGCGAAGACGGCGGACAGCAGGCATCCGGCCGCGCCGAGGAGTACGGCGACGAGCGCGACGGGCGGGGGGAGGGAGGAGAGGCCGAAGGGTACGGCCGGGGTGCCCAGGGCGAATCCGGCGAGCGCGGCCAAGGCGAAGTTCAGCACGCGGCACTCCTCATCTTGGGGACGGGCGCCACGTCGGTTCGCGGCGACAGTGAGTTAACTAACCAGTTATGCTATCGCGGTGACCACCTCACCATCCGCCTCAGCATCCTTGCCGGGCAGTTCGGTTGAACGACTGGCGGCATCCAGGTACGTACTTCTCACGACGTTCCGCCGGGATGGGCGGGCCGTGCCCACTCCGGTGTGGGTGATGGGGGACGGGGACTGCCTGGCCGTGTGGAGCGCGGCCGACGCCGGCAAGGTCAAACGGATCCGCAACAGCGGCCGGGTGACCGTCGCCCCCTGCAACTGGCGGGGAGTCCCGAAGGGGGAATCCGTGCCCGGTGTCGCCGAGTTGCCCGCCGACCGGGACACCGTCCACTACCTCGACCTGATGAAGCGCAAGTACGGCCTCGTCGCGCGGATCGGCTTGCTGGGCAGCCGACTGAAGGGGTCCGGGTACCGCGCGGTGGGCATCCGGATCCGACTCGCGGAGTGACCCTCGCGGACCTCCGTCGCATCCGGCCATCTCTCTTTGCCCGACGTCGTGTTGACGGGCCGTCGGATCTCGGGCAGCCTTGCCTCGGAATATTAACCATCCAGTTAGTCAATCTATTTCGAACGGAGTGGCACCGCCATGTCGGCATCCACCACTGAGCTCACCGGCATCCCGCCCGAATCGGGCCCCCCGTCCCCGCGGTCCTCGCTGCGGTGGTGGGCGCTGGCCGTGATCGGCCTGGCCCAGTTGATGATCATGCTGGACGCCACCATCGTGAACATCGCGCTGCCGTCCGCCCAGGCCGACCTGGGCTTCTCCGACAACGACAGGCAGTGGGTCGTCACCGCCTACGCACTCACCTTCGGCAGCTTGCTGCTGATCGGCGGGCGTGTCGCCGATCTCTTCGGCCGCAAGCAGGCCTTTCTCGCGGGTGTCATCGGATTCGCCGCCGCCTCGGCGCTCGGCGGAGCCGCCGGCAGCTTCGAACTCCTGGTGCTGGCCAGGGCGATCCAGGGCGTCTCGGGTGCCCTGCTGGCCCCGGCGGCCCTCTCCCTGCTGACGACCATCTTCACCGACGTCAAGGAGCGGGGCCGGGCCTTCGCGATCTTCGGTGCCATCGCGGGCGCCGGCGGCGCGCTCGGCAACCTGCTCGGCGGCCTGCTGACCGAGTACCTCAACTGGCGTTGGACCCTCTACATCAACCTGGCGTTCGCGGCGGTGGCGCTCCTGGGCGGTCTGCTGCTGATCGAGCGTCAGTCGCGGGCGGAGCAGCGCCCCAAGCTCGACGTCCCCGGTGCGGTACTCGTCACCCTGGGGCTCTTCGGCCTGGTCTACGGGTTCTCCAACGCCGAGTCGCGCGGGTGGAGTTCTCCCGCCAGCTGGGGTCTGCTGGTCGGAGGCCTCGCCCTGATCGTCCTCTTCGCGTACTGGCAGTCGACGACGGCCGGGCCGCTGCTGCCCCTGCGCATCCTCCTCGACAGGGATCGAGGCGCCTCCCAGATCGCCATTCTGGTCGCCACCGGAGGCATGTACGCGGTCGCGTTGTTCCTCGCCTACTACATGCAGCAGACGCTCAAGTACACCCCGGTCGAGGCGGGGCTCGCCTTCCTGCCCATCCCCGCCGCACTGGTCGTTGCCTCCGCCCTGGCCGTGGGGGTCCTGATGCCCCGGGTGGGGCCGAAGATCGTGATTCCCCTCGGGATGGCGCTGCTGGGCGTGGGCATGGTCTGGTTCACCCGCCTGGATCTGGACAGCACCTACACGGGAGGCATTCTGCCGCCGCTGCTCGTCCTGGGCCTCGGTCTCGGCCTGGTCTACGCGCCGGCGATCGACCTGGCCACCTACCGGGTTCACGAGGATGACGCCGGGGTGGCCTCCGCGGCGGTCAACACCTCGCAGCAGATCGGTGGTTCGTTGGGGATCGCCGTTCTCAACACGCTCGCGGCGACCGCCGCGGGCAGCTATCTCAGCAGCCGGCAGGCCACGCCCGAGGTGATCGCCGGGGCGGCGTTGCACGGCTACTCCACCGCGTACTGGTGGGCGGCCGGCCTCGCAGCCGTCGGGCTCGTCGTGACCTTCGCGCTGTACCGTCCCGGTGTTCGGGAGAAGTCCCCCGACGCGGTGAAGGCCGTCGCCATGTGACACCTGCTCCACGAAGTCCCTCCATCCTTGCATCGCGAGCAGCCCCCGGGGCCGCGCCGCGCCCCTCGGGGG
>NZ_JBHVET010001007.1:0-2420 GCF_042802135.1 Kitasatospora sp. NPDC057512 | reverse complement strand
CCCTCAGCGGCCCGGCGTCAGCCGGTAGGGGTCCGGGGCCGAGCCCGCGTCCGGGGCCGAGCCCGCCTCCGGCTCCGGCGCGTACGCCCGGTCCCGCGGGTGGCGGCGGGCCGCGGTGCGCCCCGGGCGGACCGGCCACCAGATGCCGCGGCCGAACAGCGCGGCCAGCGCGGGCACCAGCACCACCGACAGCAGGAAGGCGGAGAGCAGGATGCCGAGCGCCAGCGCGAAGCCGACCTGCCGGCTCGCCGGGGTCGCGGCGAGGGTGGCGAAGGAGCCCGCCAGCACCAGGCCCGCCGTCGCGATGGCCGGGGCGGTGTGCCGCACCGCCCGGGCCACGGCCGCACGGGCCGGCCCCGGCTGCTCCATCTCCTCCCGGATCCGGTCGCTGATCAGGATGTTGTAGTCGGTGCCGAGCGCGACGACGAACAGGAAGAGCACCAGCGGGAGCGTGAAGTTGACGCCCGGCTCGCCCAGGCCGTGTTGGAAGAGCAGGGCCGAGGCGCCGAGCGTGGCCGCGAAGCAGAGGCCGACGGAGACCATCAGGACCACCGGCGCCAGCAGGCTGCGCAGCAGCATCAGCAGGATCAGCGCGATCAGCGCGGCCGCGATCGGGAAGACGAGCCGCAGGTCGTGGTCGACGGCCTTCGAGATGTCGGCGAAGACCGCCGGGGTGCCTCCGACATGGGCCGTCGTCCCGGCGGGCGTGTGCGCGGCGACGGCGGCCCGCAGCGGCCCCGAGACCACGTCACGGGCCTGCTGGGACTGCGGGTCCGCGGTCAGGTAGAGGTCGATCCGGGCGGCCCGCCGGTCCTCGGCGAGGGCGGTCCCCGCCACCTGTCCCACGCCCGCGACCTGTCCGAGCGCGCGGGACAGGCCGTCGAACCGCTCCGCGCCGAGCGTGCCGCCGTCCTTGGCGGTGAGGTAGACGGTGGTCGGGTCCGACACACCGGCCGGCAGCGCGCGGGAGATCTCGGCCGCGGTGCTGGCGGCGGCGGTGCGCGGGCCTTCGGCGCCCTGGCCGTAGTCCATCCTGATCCCGACCGTCCCGAGGGCCAGCGCGCCCAGTGCGGCGACGGAGGCCACCGCCAGGGCCAGCGGCCGGCGCGCCACCAGGCCGCCCAGCCGGGCCGACACGCCCTCACGCGGCCGAGCCTGGAGCGCACGCGAGGGCCAGAACATCCCGCGTCCGCAGGCCGCCAGCAGGGCGGGCATCAGCGTCAGGCTGCCCAGCAGCATGACCAGGACCGAGACGGCGATGGCCGGGCCGAGCACCCGGAACTGCCCGAAGCTCGCCACCCCGAGCGTCGCGAAGGCGGCCACGATGGTCAGCGCCGCCGAGGTGATCGCCGTGCCCACCCGCCCAGAGACCTCCGCGGCCACGAGCCGGACGGGCGTTTCGGGCCGCGCCCGCAGCTGCTCGCGGAAGCGGAACAGCAGGAACAGCAGGTAGTCCGTCCCGATGCCGATCAGGACCACCTGGATCAGCGACGGGGTGCTCGGGTCGATCCTGATCCCGGTGAGCATCGCGGCGCCGACCACCGCGCCCAGTGCCACGCCACCGATCAGGGCGACCGCGAGCAGCGGCAGCAGGGCCGCCAGCACGCTGCGGAACACCAGCACGTTGAGCAGCACGATCAGCCCCATGGTGAGGGCTCCCATGACCTTCGCCATGGTCTTCCCGTCGTCCTTGGTGTCCACCGTGCCGGCCAGGCCGCCGGTGAAACCGGTGCGCAGCCCCGCGTCGGCGTACTGGGCCCGCGCCGAGTCCCGGAAGGCCCGGAAGAGGTCCTGCATCCCCGGCTCCTCGGGGTTGCCGACCAGCCCGACGGAGAGCAGCTCGAAGCTCTTGTCCGGTGCCACCATCGCCGGGGAGACCGTGGGGGTCTGCGAGTGGTCCCGCGCCAGGAAGGCCGGCCCGTCCTCCTCCTTGGGCTTCGGCATGGTGACCCGCTGCCGGCCCAGCTTCTCGGCCAGGGTGCCGATCCGCTGGTGGTCCGCGGCGGTGAGCGGGCCGCCGTCCGGGCGGGCGACCAGCACGGTCACCGTGTCGGCGTCGGGCTTCACCCCGAACCTGTCCTCGGCGATCTTCAGCGCGGCGGCCGAGTCGTAGCTCGCGGGCAGGAAGTCGCCGACCCGGGTCTGCGTGACGCGGAATATCAGCGCCCCGCTCAGCGCGGTCAGCGCGACACCCAGCACCGTCCAGAGGGCGATGACCTTCCATGGGTTTCTCGTCGAGAATCCGGTCAGGGCGCGGATCAAGGTGTTCTCCTGCGTATCGACTTGCGGGTGGACTCGGCACCGGGTTCCCGGCCGGTCTCCAGACGATCACGCGACACCCCCCGGATTCGTCCGGGCACAGGATGAACGGAAGCGGGGCCCCAGGGTCCGGCAGCCGTCCGGGACCAGGACCGTGGTCC
>NZ_JBHVET010001006.1:0-2420 GCF_042802135.1 Kitasatospora sp. NPDC057512 | reverse complement strand
GTTCCGGTGACGGCCCTTCGGAACTCCGGGGGGGGAATTCCCCGGCGGGGGCGGCTACTTCGCGCCGAAGGCCTTCTCGATGTCCTCGACGACCTTCTCCGCCGCGATCGGGCCGGAGCTGCTGCTCCACACCTGGCCGTCGACGCCCGTGAGCTGGTTGGTGCCGACGGCCTTGAGGCGGGTGAAGGCCTCCTGCTTGCGGGCGGTCTCCAGGGCCTTCTCGCCCTCGGCGTTCAGGGTGGCGACGAACACCCGGTCGGCGTCGGCCTTGTTGAGGTTCTCCAGGGACAGCGGGTCCGAGTGGGGCTGGGCGCCCAGGCCGTCGGCGATCGGCATGGTGCCGGCGCCGGCCTTCTTCAGCAGGTCGCCGGGCATGTTGGTGGTGTTCATCACGATCGGCCCGTTGGGCATCCAGCGCATCACCACGGCGCTGCCGCTCTTGCCCTCGCCGGCCTTGGCGGCGCGCTTGTCCAGGGCGTCCAGCTTGGCGGCCAGGTCGTCCTTGTGGCCGAGCGCGTCGCCGTACACGGCGAGCACCGCGCGCCAGTCGCCGGCCTTGGGGACGATGGTCGGGGCGACCGCCGAGAGCTTGTCGTACTGGGACTTCTCGATGCCGGAGGAGGCCAGGATGAGGTCCGGGGTGGCCTTCAGGATCGCTTCGAGGTTGGGCTCCTTGACCGTGGCGACCAGCGGGATGCTGTCGGCCTTCAGGTAGGCGGGGGCGGTGGTGCCGCCGCGGCTGGAGCTGGTGCCCACCGGGGTGACGCCGAGGGAGAGGGCGGTGTCCAGCGAGGTGTCGCCGAGCGCGACGACCCGCTTGGCCTCGGCCGGGACCTCCACGGCGCCGAAGGCGGTGTCGATGCTGCGCTTGCCGCCCTTCGCGGCGGCGGCGGACGAGGAGCCGGAGTCACCCGCGGACCCGCCGGACCCCGAGGAGCCGCACGCGGTCAGGCCCAGGGAAAGGGCGCCGACCACGGCCGCGCCGAGCAGGGTCTTGGTAAAGCGGGTGCCAAGCATGGGTGTTCTCCGGGAAATGGTAGTTTACGGGCGAACCGTTTTTCTGAGGTTAGCCTAACCATACGTAAGGCCCTGACGGGGAGGCCCGGTGTGACATTCCGATCACTCCTGCTGCGCGGACTGCTGCCCGCCGGCGCGATACTGCTGCTCGCCGTGCTGGCGAGCCTGCTGCTCGGCGCGGGCGACGTGGGACCGTCACGGGCGCTCTCCACCCTGCTCGGTGACGGCGACTCCGACTCCCGGTTCACCGTGTTCCACCTGCGCGCCCCGCGCACCGCGGTGGCCCTCGCGGTGGGGCTCGCGCTCGGCGTGGCCGGCACCGTCCTCCAGGCCGCCGCCCGCAACCCGCTGGCCGAGCCCGGCCTGCTCGGGGTCAGCACCGGCGCCTCCTTCGCCGTCGTGATCGCGATCGTGCTCGGCGCCAGCGCCGCCAGCGTCGGCCCGTACGTCGCCGTGCTGGGCGCCGCCGCCGGCTGCCTGCTGGCGCTCGGCGCGGCCCGGCTGCGCGGCACCGGCGACGACCCCGTCCGGCTGGTGCTCGCCGGCGCGGCGCTGAGCGGGCTGATGAACGCCGGCTCCTCCGTGCTGCTGCTCTCCGACGCCCGGGCCGCCGACGAGATCCGGTTCTGGACCATCGGCTCGGTCGCCGGCCGCGGCACCGACCAACTGCTCGCCGTACTGCCGGTCCTGCTGCTCGGTCTGGTGCTGGCGCTGCTCTCCGGCCCGGCGCTGACCGCGCTCAGCCTCGGCGACGACGTCGCCACCGGCCTCGGCCACAAGCCCCGCCGGGCCCGCGCCCTCGCGGTGACCGCCGTGGCCCTGCTGGTCGGCGCCGCCACCGCGATCGCCGGACCGGTCTCCTTCGTCGGCCTGGTGGTGCCCTTCGCGGCCCGGGCCCTGGTCGGCCCGGACCTGCGCCGGCTGCTCGTCGTCTCCGCCCTGCTCGGGCCGGCCGTCGTGCTGCTCGCCGACGTGGCCTCCCGGCTGGTCGCCCGCCCGTACGAGATGCCGCTCGGCGTGATGACCGCCCTGTGCGGCGCCCCCGTCCTGGTCGCCGTCGTCCGCTCGCACCGAATGCCCGCGCTGTGAAGGCCCCCGTGAAGGCCCCTGTGAAGACCGCCGCGGAGAACGCCGTGGCACCCGACGGCCCCTCGGCCGCGACCCGGCGGCCGGCGCCGCCCGTGCCGCCCGGCACCCGGCTGCTCGCCCTGGGCGGCCGCTCGGTGCTCGTCCCGGTCCGGCCGCTGCTCGGCTGCACCGTCCTGCTGCTCGTCGTGGTCGCGGTGACCTCCGTCTGCCTGGCCGTCGGCGAGACGAACCTCGACCCGGTGACCGCCCTGCGCGCGGCCCTCGGTGACGGCACCGCGCGCGACGTGCTGCTGGTGGAGAAGCTGCGGCTGCCC
>NZ_JBHVET010001005.1:0-2427 GCF_042802135.1 Kitasatospora sp. NPDC057512 | reverse complement strand
TTACCAACGGGTACGGCGTTTGGCAGGATCGACAGCATGTCCGGTTCTCATCGCGCCACCGAGTACCCGTCGTACGAGCCGATCCGGGAGCCGGTGTACGGGGTGCCGCAGCAGTCGTACGAGCAGCCGTACCCCGAGCACGAGGCGTACCGGCAGCCCGTCCCGCAGGAGTACGGCCAGGGCGTGTACCAGCCGTACCAGCAGGCTCCTGACGGTTACTCCGAGGCGTACGACCAGCCGTTCCAGGCCTACCCGGGCGGGCCGGAGGGCGGGTACGAGCCGGCGTCGGTGTACCAGCCGGTGCCCGCGCCCGAGGCCGTCCCCTTCGAGCCCGGTCCCGTCGTGCTCGCCGCCGCTCCCGCCGCTCCCGTGGCGGGTTCCCGGACGGCCGCGCGGGGACGGCGGCGCAAGGCCAAGCAGAAACGTCACGGCAAGGCCGTGATGGCCGGCACCGCGCTGCTGGTCGCCGCCACCGCCGGCTGGTACGCCGTCGGCCAGGACGGCGCCAAGCCCGGCATCGCCGCCGCCGACGGCCCCGGCCCGGAGGGCGTCAGCAAGCCCGACCACCCCGCCCCGGCCCCCGCGGCCGCCCAGGCCGCCTCCGACCGGCAGGCCGCCGCCCCGGCCGCCGACCGCAGCCAGACCCGTACGGACGGCTCGGTCGCCGCGATACCCGGCCTCGGCGCGAAGTTCACCGCGCAGATCCCCGCCGAGACCGCCCAGGTGCTGGTCGCCTCCGGCCAGGACAAGAACACCGACAAGAACGCCGTCACCCTCTGGACCCGCACCCCCGAGGGCCGCTGGCTGGCCGGCGAGACCTGGCAGGGCCACAACGGCAAGAGCGGCTGGACCACCGACCACAACGAGGGCGACCTGCGCAGCCCGATCGGCGTCTTCAGCCTCACCGACGCGGGCGGCCGCAAGGCCGACCCGGGCAGCAGGCTCCCGTACGACAAGGACCCGAGCTTCGTGGTCTCCGGCACGGGCTTCTTCGGGGACCAGCTGGCCGGCTCCTTCGACTACGTGGTCGCGATCAACTACAACCGCGTCCCCGGCAACTCCCCGCTCGACCCGCGCCGCCCGATGGGCTCCAAGAAGGGCGGCGGCATCTGGCTCCACGTGGACCACGACGGCCCGACCCACGGCTGCGTGTCGATCCCCGAGGACAAGATGGCCCAGCTGATCCGCACCCTGGACCCGGCCGCCCACCCGGTCGTCGTGATGGGCGACGCCGCCGCACTGGCGGCCTGACCTCGAAGTCCGCGGAACCCGGGCGCCCCAAGGCCCCTTGTCCACCTCCTACAGATCGAGGGGGCGGATCCTGTCGCCGGTCATACCATGCTGACCAGCGGGTAACCCGGTTCCATGGCAGTATGAGCGGTTCGCGCATTGTGGCACTCGGCCACTACCAGCCCCCCAAGGTCCTCACCAACGACGACCTGGCGGGGCTCGTCGACACCGACGACGAGTGGATCCGCACCCGTGTCGGCATTCGCAGCCGGCACATCGCCGAGGACGAGACCCTGGTCGACCTCGCCACCGAGGCCGCGCAGAAGGCGCTCGCCAACAGCGGCCGGACGGCGGACGAGATCGACCTCGTCGTGGTCGCCACCTGCACCGCGATCGAGCGCAGCCCCAACACCGCCGCCGCCGTGGCCGCCCGCCTGGGCGTGCGCTCGCCCGCCGCGTACGACATCAACACGGTCTGCTCCGGCTTCTCGTACGCCCTGGCCACCGCCGACCACGCGATCCGGGCCGGCTCGGCCCGCCGCGCCCTGGTGATCGGCGCCGAGCGGATGTCCGACACGCTCGACTGGACCGACCGCTCCACCTGCGTGATCTTCGGCGACGGCGCGGGCGCCGCGGTGGTCGAGGCCCAGGAGGAAGGCGCCGAGCCCGGCATCGGGCCGGTGGTCTGGGGCTCCGAGCCCGAGCGGGGCGACGCCGTGGTGATCACCGGCTGGGACCCGGTGATCAGCCAGCAGGGCCAGTCGGTCTTCCGCTGGGCCACCACCCAGCTCGCCCCGCTGGCCCGCCAGGCCTGCGAGCGGGCCGGGATCGCCCCGTCCGAGCTGAAGGGCTTCGTCCCGCACCAGGCCAACCTGCGGATCATCGACGCGATCGCGGGCAAGCTGGGCCTCGGCGAGGACGCGGTGGTGGCCCGGGACGTGGTCCACTCCGGCAACACCTCGGCGGCTTCCATCCCGCTGGCCTTCTCCAAGCTGGTCGAGCGCGGCGAGCTCTCGCCCGGCGACCCGGTCCTGCTCTTCGGCTTCGGCGGCGGGCTGGCCTACGCCGGCCAGGTCGTGCGCTGCCCCTGACCCCCGACCCCGGCCCCGGACGGCGCCGGACGGCCGCCTGAAGGCCGTCCGAAGGCGCCGCGAGGCCGTCCGGACCCGAACACGCCGGTGGGCGGGCACCCTGTCA
>NZ_JBHVET010001004.1:0-2433 GCF_042802135.1 Kitasatospora sp. NPDC057512 | reverse complement strand
GACTCCGACAGGGCCGTTCGGCTGCGCGTCGGCCGTGCCGGATTGTCCGCTTTGCGGTGTAATCATTCCCATGATCAGACTGATGCCGGTCCGTCCCCCGTTCGGCCTCCCCGCACCGCGGCGGGAGCGGCGTCCGTGAGCCTGCCGCCGGAGAACCCCGTCCTCCCGAGAAAGGCCACCACCGTGCAGGCCGAATCGCAAGCCGTCCTCTCCCCGCTGACCAGCGCGGCCGTCTTCCTGGTCCTCACCGTCGAACCCGGCCGCGAGGCGGCCGTCCGCGACCTGCTGCCCGAGCTCGCCGGACTGCGCCGCGCGGTCGGCTTCCGGGCCCCCGAGGGCGGCCTCACCTGCGTCACCGGCATCGGCTCCGAGCTCTGGGACCGCCTCTTCGCCGGCCCCCGCCCGGCCTCCCTGCACCCCTTCCAGGAGGTGGCCGGCACCCGCCACCGCGCCCCGGCCACCCCCGGCGACCTGCTGCTGCACCTGCGGGCGGAGCGGATGGACCTCTGCTTCGAACTGGCCGCGCAGCTCACCGGTCGGCTCGCCGGGGCCGCCACCGTCGTCGACTCCGTCCAGGGCTTCAAGTACTTCGAGGACCGGGACCTGCTCGGCTTCGTCGACGGCACCGAGAACCCGGAGGGCCGGGCCGCCGAGCGCGCGGCCCTGGTCGGCGCCGAGGACCCGGGGTTCACCGGCGGCAGCTACGTCCTCGTCCAGCGGTACGTGCACGCCATGGACAAGTGGAACGCGCTGAGCGTCGAGCAGCAGGAGGGGGCGGTCGGCCGCACCAAGCTCGACGACATCGAGCTGTCCGACGAGGCCAAACCCGCCGACTCGCACGTGGCGCTCACCGTGATCACCGGCCCGGACGGCGAGGAGCGGAAGATCGTCCGCTTCAACATGCCGTACGGCACCTTCGGCTCCGCGGACCGCGGCGGCGAGTCCGGCACCTACTTCATCGGCTACGCGGCCGACCCCGGGGTGACCGAGGAGATGCTGCGCAACATGGTCGTCGGCAACCCGCCCGGCACCACCGACCGGCTGCTCGACTTCTCCACCGCCGTCACCGGTGGGCTGTTCTTCGTCCCGACCGCCGACTTCCTCGACTCCCCGCCACCGGCGCCCTCGGCGGCCCCCGCCTCGACCCCCGCCCCCGTCCCCCTCTCCGGGGACGGCTCGCTCGGCATCGGCAGCCTCAGGCAGACCCCCTGACCGCGCCCCCGGCAGATCCCTGACAGACCCCCCTGAACAGGACCCCGCCCATGAACAACCTCCACCGCGACCTCGCCCCGATCTCCGCCGCCGCCTGGGAGGAGATCGAGGAGGAGGCCCGCCAGACCTTCAAGCTCCACATCGCCGGCCGCCGGGTGGTCGACCTCAACGGCCCCGAGGGCGCCACCCTCGCCGCCGTCGGCACCGGCCACCTGACCGCCATCGACCCCCCGACGGACGGCATCCAGGCCCGCGCCCGCACCGCCCAGCCGGTGGTCGAGCTGCGCGTCCCCTTCACCGTCCGCCGCGACGCCGTGGACGACGTCGAACGCGGCTCCCGGGACTCCGACTGGCAGCCGGTGAAGGACGCGGGCCGCAAGCTCGCCCTGGCCGAGGACCGCGCCGTCTTCGAGGGCTACCGCGCGGCCTCCATCGACGGCATCCGCGCCGCCTCCACCAACCCGCCGGTCCAGCTCCCCGAGGACGTCCGCGAGTACCCGGAGGCCGTCAGCCGCGCCCTCACCGCCCTCCGCCTGGCCGGCGTCGGCGGCCCCTACTCACTCCTGCTCGGCGCCGCCGCCTTCACCGCCGTCAACGAGACCAGCGACCACGGCTACCCGGTCCACAACCACCTCGCCCGCCTCCTCGACGGCGAGATCATCTGGGCCCCGGCCATCGACGGCGCCTACCTGCTCTCCACCCGCGGCGGCGACTTCGAACTCCACCTCGGCCAGGACGCCTCGGTGGGCTACCTCTCCCACGACGCCGAGACGATCCAGCTCTACCTCCAGGAGACCCTGACGTTCCGCGTCTACACGGGAGAGGCGGCCGTCGTCCTCCGCGCCTAGCGCCCGCTCACGATCCCCGGGAAGCCGGGAAGGGTACTGAGTTCCTTTACGAGGGGTACTGAGTGCCGTATTCTCTCCGTGGAGCCTCTGCCGCCAGTCGACGGGAGTCGACACGGTCTGCCGGTCCAGGTGGCGCTTGCGGTGCGCGGGTCGTGCCCGGGCCGGACTTGGCACTCAGTACCCTCGGCATGCCTGAGGCCATGGATCAGTGCATCCGTGCACCCGTGACAGGAGAACCGCTCATGAGCTTGAGGATCGTCGTCTGTGTGAAGCACGTCCCGGACGCGACGGGTGACCGTCGTTTCGCGGACGACCACACCACCGACCGGGAGGGTGTGGACGGCCTCCTGTCGGAGCTGGACGAGTACGGCGT
>NZ_JBHVET010001003.1:0-2437 GCF_042802135.1 Kitasatospora sp. NPDC057512 | reverse complement strand
GGCCCGAACCGGGGCGGCCTGCCGTACCCTGGCCGCCGTTGATGCCACCGTCGCCCGCAGCACCGGCCTGGCCCAAGGTCCCGGGACTACCGGGCAGTTGCGTCAGTGTCCCCGAACAGCGTGTGATGGGGGAGACGGCCGCCGACCCGCCACCGCCACCCCCCGGTCCGGCGGTGCCGGGCGCGCCGCCGGCGCCACCGGCACCACCCGACCCGCCGATCTTGCCGTTCTCCCCACCCTGTCCCGCACCGCCACCGGAGCCGGATCCCCCGGCGCTCCCGTTACCGCCGGCCTTCGCGAAGACCCGCGTGCTGAGCCCCGCGATGCCGGTGGCCGGTCCGGTGGTGTCCGCGCTCCCTCCGCCGCCGCCCGCACCGGCGGTGCCGGCCAGGCCGCTGGTCACGACGGTGCCGGCCTCACCTCCGACACCGCCCGCACCACCACCGCCACCGCCGGGCGGACTACCGGGCCCGGCCACGTAGACCTCGAACCTGTCTCCCGCCGTGACGGCGGTCGTGCACTCCGTGTAGCCGCCGCTGCCGCCGCTGCCACCCGCGCCCCCGCCGCTGCCTCCCGCACCGCCGCCACCACCCCCACCGCCGACCGGCTGGGAGACCAGGGGCGGGTAACTTCCCCCGCCGCCCCCGCCGCCGCCACCGCCACCCCCGCCGCCGCTCCCTCCGGTGCCGCCACGGCCCCAGACGCGCACGGTCATCTCGGTCACCCCGACCGGGACCACGAACAGGTAGAGACCCGGCGTGAAAGCCTTCTGACCACTCTGCAGCACCGTCCGGGAGACATCCCGCGAGGCGTCGGCCGCACCTGCGGGGAACGGCGCGGTGAACGCACTCGCCGTGGCCGCCAGCACCACGAAGGCCGCGCGCACGGCGGGGAGCCGTCGCGGCCCTCCCCTGCCCATGGAAGTGAACGGTGTCCTCACAGGTCTTCTCCCTCTCCCTTGGGGCCGCTCCAGCCGGGCGGCCGAACACGACCCGCTCTGCCCGCGCCCCTTCCCACCAGCCGGCGGGCCGACCAGCCACGACGATCACGCCGACCAGCCCTGCCACGCGGGAACGAACACCCGGCCTCGGGAGAGGAACTACCCCCTCCACACCGTTGTGACGGGCCCCGCACGACCGCACGCCCCGACCGCGCTTCCAGCGCCGGACAGCGCCGCGGTCACCCTGCTGCGCGCCACGGTCCGCGACGACGTCGACGTCGCACAGCCCGAGGTCCTGGCCGTCCTCGACGGCGACGACCGCGTTCGGAGCCGGGCAGGGTGGCGAAGCGCGGGGTGAAGGCCACGCCGATGAGGAATCCGAACAGGATCTGTGCGCCGGTCTGGCACACGCGGACTTCCTGGAGCATCTCGTTCCAGAGCCGGTCGGCCCGTTGCTGGGGCGTCTCGTCCCGGCCGGGTGCGCCGTCGTTCCTCGTCAACGAATCCTCCCCCGCCTACGGTCGGGAGTGCCGGCTTCCCCACCGGAGCGGGTGATCAGGCCGGGCACCGGGCGGCTCCTGCGGAGTGGCGGCCAGGACGGGCGCTGGTTGCTGAGGGCCGCAGGTCAGGGACGGTCTCGATCGCGTCGAACACCTCGTCCGGCGGGCGCACCCCCATGGCCGGGATCGTCGTCTCGTCACTGGTCATGCCCGCAACCTACGACGACTCGCGGTCACCCGCCGCCGGGCCCGACAGCCGGATGGCGGACCGGCAAGGTTCCGGGCTGAGCGGACGCGGTGCAACCGGGTGAACCGCCCTGCCAGGCAGCGACCCAGAAGCCCAACGCGGCATCGCCCCGGTGGTCCCGCGCTCCGCCTACACTGCGGCGGCATGCAACGAGCTTCCAAAGCAAGGGAGTTGTGCAGATGTTGGGTCTGTCGACTGGCGGGCGGGCACCAGGGTAGGCGCGTTGGCATGCGTCGGCCCACCGGAGGCCGACGCGCACAGCCGTCGCAGGAGGGTGATCCGATGCAGAAGTCCGCTGTCCGCCCGATGCCCGTCACGTTCCCCGACAGCCCGCTGCCCGACGTCCCGGTCGACGTGGAGCTCCGCTTCGACACGGCCCTTCCGTATGCGGCGTGCCTGGTGTTCCCGCTGACCCCGTGCAGCTGTACCGGCTGCGACGCCGAGGTGTGCTGGTACTTCAGCCGGGATCTGCTGGACGAGGGGCGCCACGTCCCCACCGGCACCGGGGACGTCAAGGTCAGCCCCGGATCGGTCGGCGAAGTCCTCATCACCCTGCAGGGCCCCGACGGCCGGGCGGTGCTCAGCGCCCCGGAGGACGCCGTGGCCGCCTTCCTCACGGACTCCTTCACCCTGGTGCCCGCCGGCTCGGAAGCCGACCACCTTGACATCGACGCCGCCCTCGCCCGGCTGCGCGCCGCCGGCTGACCACGCGAGGGGCGCAGTACCGGGGAGAGGTCATCACGGGACGAG
>NZ_JBHVET010001002.1:0-2438 GCF_042802135.1 Kitasatospora sp. NPDC057512 | reverse complement strand
GACGAGGTCCCGGCGCCGTTCCGGTACGGCACCCGGCCCGCTGAACCCTTGCGCGGCGTGCGGCCCGGCGTCCCCGTACCGGGGCTCAGGGCGAGGAGGTCTGGGCGCCTTCCAGTTCGCCGAGGGTGACGTCGGCGGTCTTGGTGCCGCCGTCCCGGGTGTAGGTGACGGTGACCTTGCTGCCCGGGGTGAGCGAGGCGAGCGCGGTGGTGAGCGCGTTCAGCGAGTCGACCTGGGTGTCGCCGATCCTGGTGATGACGTCGCCGGCCCGGAGCCCCGCCGAGGCCGCCGCCCCGCCCGGGGTGACCGCCACGATGACCGCGCCGGCCGGCTGGAACTGCTGGTTGAAGCTGGTCCGGGCGGTGATCCCGAGCGCGGCCCGGCCGGAGTTGGTGACCTTGCCCTGCTTGATCAGCTGGTCGGCGATGTTGGTGATGGTGCTCGCCGGGATGGCGAAGCCGATGCCGGGGGCGGCCGCGCCGTTGCTCTGCGGCTCGGTCGCGGCGAGCGTGTTGATGCCGATCACCTTGCTGTCCAGGTTCACCAGCGCGCCGCCGCTGTTGCCCGGGTTGATCGCCGCCGAGGTCTGCACCATGTTGCCGATGGTGGCGCCCGGCGAGCCGGGGCCCTGGGGCTCGGAGACGGTCCGCCCGGTGGCCGAGACGATGCCCTGGGTGACGCTGCTGGAGAGCCCCAGCGGGCTGCCCATGGCGAGGGTGATCTGGCCGAGCTGGACCTTGCCCGAGTCGCCGAAGCTGGCCGGCCGGAGGCCGCTCGGCGGGTTGTTCAGCCGGATCACCGCGAGGTCGGAGTCGGGGTAGCTGGCGACCAGGCCGGCGTCCAGGGTCGTGGTGCTGTTGGCGAGGGTCACCGTGAAGGTCTTCGCGGAGCCGACCACGTGGGCGTTGGTGACGATGTCGCCCTTGTCGTCGTAGACGATCCCGGAGCCGAGGCTGTCGCCGGTGGTGATCTGCACCACGGAGGGCAGCACGTTGGCGATCACCGCCTGGTAGGCGTCCTGCAGCTGGGTCCCGCCGTTCGACTGGCCGGACGTCGCGGAGGCCTGGGTGGAGCCGGGGGCCGAGGGCGAGCCGGTGGCGGCGACGGTGGCGGAGGAGGACGAGCCGCTGCTGCAGCCGGCCAGCGCCAGCGCGGCCGCCACCGCGACCACGACCGCTGCCGGCAGCCGCCCGCCGGGCAGGGGGCTGGGGTGTTCCTTGCGACGGTGCACCTGGCTGCCTCCGATTCGTCACCACGCCAGGGGGCGCGGGCATGAGCGCACGGAAATCCTTGTCAGCTTTTCACCGTTTTGTCCGCTTTGTGGCCCCGACTCGCCCGAACGTGGTGCTCGGATCCGAACGCGGGTGCGCCGGAGATCCCCGAGGCACGGCCCCTAGGATCGGCACATGACTTGGTTGATCACCGGCGGTGCCGGATACATCGGCGGACACGTCGTCCGACAGCTGCTCGACGCCGGGGAGCGCGTCGCCGTCCTGGACGACCTCAGCACCGGCGACGCCTCCCGGCTGCCGGCCGGCGTCCCCCTGATCGAGGGCTCCACCCTGGACCGCGCCGCCCTGGACGCCGCGATCCGCGAGCACGGCGTCGAGGGCATCCTGCACTTCGCCGCCAAGAAGCAGGTCGGCGAGTCCGTCGAGCAGCCGTTCCTGTACTACCGCGAGAACATGATCGGCCTCCAGACCGTCCTGGAGGCCGCCGCCGAGGGCGGGGTGAAGCGCTTCCTCTTCTCCTCCTCCGCCGCGGTCTACGGCATGCCGGACGTCGACCTGGTCACCGAGTCCACGCCCTGCGCCCCGATGAGCCCGTACGGCGAGACCAAGCTGGCCGGCGAGTGGCTGGTCGCCGCGGCCGGCAAGGCCCACGGCATGTCCACCGTGGCCCTGCGCTACTTCAACGTGGCCGGCGCCGCCTCACCCGAGCTCTCCGACGCCGGGGTGTTCAACCTGATCCCGATGGTCTTCGAGCGGCTCACCGCCGGCGAGGCCCCGCGGATCTTCGGCGACGACTACCAGACCCCGGACGGCACCTGCGTCCGCGACTTCATCCACGTCTCCGACATCGCCTCGGCGCACGTGGCGGCCGCCAAGCGGATGGCCGCCGACCCGGCCGGCGCGACCTCCCTGGTGCTGAACATCGGCCGCGGCGAGGGCGTCAGCGTCAAGGAGATGCTGGCCGTGATCGGCAAGGTCACCGGCTACGACACCGCCGCCGAGGTGACCCCGCGCCGCCCCGGCGACCCGGCCCGGGTGGTGGCCTCCGCCGACCTGATCCACCGCGAGCTGGGCTGGACCGCCCGTCACGACGTGACCGAGATGGTCTCCTCCGCGTGGGACGGCTGGTGCAGCCGCCACCCCGGGGCCCGCAGGGCCTGATCCGACGGCGCCCGTCCGGCGGTGTCCGCCCCGCGGTTCAGCGGG
>NZ_JBHVET010001001.1:0-2445 GCF_042802135.1 Kitasatospora sp. NPDC057512 | reverse complement strand
CCGTCGAGGGGACGGACCGCGGCGCGGCCGTGCGCGGGGCGGGGGTGCACGGAGCCCGCGCGGTGGGCCTCAGCGGGGGTGCGCGGAGCCCGCGCGGTGGGCCTCAGCCGGGGTGGAAGGCGACCCGGACGGTGGCGTCGAAGGGGAGGATCAGTCCGTTGCCGGTCTCCCAGGTCCAGGTCCGCGGGAGCAGGAACATCCGGCCGCCGGAGAGGGCCAGCAGCCGCAGGCCCTCGTAGCGGTAGCGGAAGTGCGCGCCCTGGTCCACGTCGGGCAGCACCGTCTCCCGCACCCCGGGCCATCCCAGGTGGAGGCGTTCGGGGGTGTCCAGGACGACCGCCGGGCGCCGGTAGAGGTGGTGGGCGAGGTCCTCGGCGTCGGCCGTCCCCTTCTGCTGGGCGTAGCCGCCGACCGCCCAGTACGAGCAGAGCACGATGATCGCCACGCTGACGCCCAGCGCCGCCCGCTCCCCGGTCAGCGGGTACGGTGCGCCGGTGCCGCGCACGTACATCATCCGGGCCAGGACCCCGAGCAGCAGCGCGCCGCCGATCAGCAGCGGGGTGCCCAACGGGCCGGCGTCGAACACCTCGAAGCCGGCCAGGAAGCCGAGCAGCAGGAGCGGGACGACCAGGGCGGTGACCGCCCGGCAGGCCCGGCGCACCCTCCGGGCGCCGGCCTCGCCCGCCCCGGCCGCCCTGGTCGCGAGGTGGTAGCCCAGCGCGCCGACCAGGGCCCCGCACAGGGCGACCCCGGCCGGCAGGTAGAGCGCGGGGGAGCTGCGGATCAGCAGGTCCTGGGTGGCGAAGCCGATCGTGCCGGCGTCGATGCCGAAGAAGCTGTAGAGCGAACTGGTGTACGCGTAGCCGAAGAAGAGGAGCAGCGCGGTGAGGAGGGTGGTCGGGGCGACCCAGGTGGCGAGCCTGGTGAGCCAGTCGGCCCAGGAGCGCGCCTGCGGCTGCCGCGGCCCGTCCGGAGGTTCCTCCTCGGCAGGGCTCAGGGGGTGCTCCCGGCGCCGCCGGACGGGCTCGACCCGTAGCCGGGCGTCCCGGTGCTGCCCGGGGTCCCGCCGTTGCCGGTGGTCGTCCCTTCGTCGGGGCTGATGACGACCACCGAGCCCGCAGCCTCGATCCGCTTGGTGGAGTCGTCGACCGTCACCGTGAGGCAGATGGTCCGGTCCTTGGTCCCGGGCTTCCACTGCGGGAGCCGGAAGTCGACCAGCTCGGTCCTGCCGTCGGTCACCCGCACCTGCTGCGAGGCGGGGGTGGCGTACGACGTGCTGCCGCAGTCGGCGACCTTGCTGATCACGGCCGTGAAACTGGTCTTCGAGGGGAAGGACAAGCTGATCCGGGCCCTGTTGTCGAAGCCCTGGACGCTCGCCGAGGGCTCGCCGGCGGTCCGGAACCCGCCCTGGTTCCCCTCGTCCTTGGTCCGCTGGTCGTCCGGCAGGCCCGAGCCGCTGTTCTGGCCGCCCTGGCCGGCCGGGGAGGCGCCGGCCGACCCGGAGCCGCCACCGCCGCCGCAGGCCGCGAGGACCGGGACGAGCAGGGCGACTGCCAGCCACCGGGCCGCCGGACTGGTCCCGCCGCCTTCGAAGTGCCGGGTCCCGGGCATGCGTTCTCCCATCCGCGCAGCGAGCAGGGACCGGTCGGCCCCGCCGCACCGTACCCGTGCGGGTACGGCCGGACGGGCCGCCGCGCCGCCTCCGGCCGGGCCGGCCAGCCGTTCGGCGCAGCCCGGACGGGCGGCGCTCTGGCATAGAGTCGGACCGGAACCGACGAACCGTCAGCAGAGCGGAAGGACACGACCCGTGAGCACCGAGACCCGTCCGGTACCGGAGCTGGCCGCCGAGGTCGTCGAGCAGTGGCGGGCCGAGGAGGCCGAGCTCGTCGACCTGCTGGCCCGGACCCAGCGCGGCGTCGGCGGCGTCGCCGCCTTCCGGCTCGGCCCGACGCCGACCGTCCTGGTCACCGACCCGGCCGCCGTGCAGCACGTCCTGGGCCACCACCCGGACCGGTACGTCAAGCGCTCGCACCGCGCCCGGATGCTGGTCGGGGACGGCGTGCTGTCCGCCACCGGCGACCCCTGGAGGCGCCAACGGCGGGTGCTTCAGGCCCAGTTCACCGGCACGGGGATGCGCCGCTACGAGCGGCGGATCGCCGCGGCGGCGCGCCGCACCGCCGAGCGCTGGGAGGGCTACCGGCGCAGCGGGGAGGCCTTCGACGTCGGCGAGGAGATGCGCGGCTTCGCCCTGGACACCGTCTGGCGGGCACTCACCGGGCTGCCGCTGGACGACCGGACGGACCGCGAACTCCGCTCGGTGGAACGGGTGGTGGCCGCGATGCCGACCCTGCCGACCAACGCGGCGGACGCCCGGGACGCGGTGGCCGAGGACCTCGCCCGGATCGACGCGGTGGCGCACGCGGCGATCGACGCGGCGCGCTCGGC
>NZ_JBHVET010001000.1:0-2447 GCF_042802135.1 Kitasatospora sp. NPDC057512 | reverse complement strand
GCCCTGCGGCGGGGGCCTCGGCGCGTTCGCGGCCGTCGGCGCCGGGGCGCCGCGCGGAATATCACGGCGTTATGGAATGCGAACGCGGGGAAATAACGCCGTTATTGAAAGAACGCGACCGGTGCCGGTGGTAAAGCAAACTCGGAGAAGGCATTTTCCCGGCCTTGGTCGCACGCTTGACCGATGGGCGGACTGCCGGGTTGGCGAAGGGATTCGCCGTCAATTCATCTCCATGGGTGGTGGATACATGAGCAGTGAGCGGATCGCAATCGTGGGAATCGGCCTCCGCTATCCGGACGCCAATTCCCCGAGCGAGTTGTGGGACAACGTACTGAGCGGCCGCCGGGCCTTCCGGAGGCTGCCGGACGAGCGGATGAACCAGGCGGACTACTGGTCGGCGGACCGCACCGCGCCCGACCGGTACTACGCGACCAAGGCCGCCGTCCTCCGGGACTACAGCTTCGACCGGGTCGGGTACAGCGTCGCCGGCAGCACGTACCGGGCGACCGACCTGACCCACTGGCTGGCCCTCGACGTGGCCGCCGAGGCGCTCGCCGACGCCGGGTTCCCGGACGGCGCGGGCCTGCCGCGGCAGGCCACCGGCGTGGTGGTCGGCAACAGCCTCACCGGGGAGTTCTCGCGCGCCAACACCATGCGGCTGCGCTGGCCCTACGTGCGCCGGACGGTGGCCGCCGCCCTGGCGGGCAAGGGCTGGTCCGAGGGCGACGTCGCCGCCTTCCTCGGGGAGCTGGAGCCGCGGTACAAGGCGCCCTTCCCGCCGATCGACGAGGACTCGCTGGCGGGCGGCCTCGCCAACACCATCGCCGGGCGGATCTGCAACCACTTCGACCTGCGCGGTGGCGGGTACACCGTCGACGGTGCCTGCTCCTCCTCCCTGCTGTCCGTGGTCACGGCCGCCGGGGCGCTCTGCGACGGCGACCTGGACGTGGCCGTCGCCGGCGGGGTCGACCTGTCCATCGACCCGTTCGAGGTGATCGGCTTCGCCAAGACCGGCGCGCTGGCCACCGGGGAGATGAAGGTCTACGACCGGGACTCCAACGGCTTCTGGCCCGGCGAGGGCTCCGGCATGCTGGTGCTGATGCGCGAGCGGGACGCGGTGGCGCAGGGGCGGCGGATCTACGCGAGCGTCAGCGGCTGGGGAGTGTCCTCGGACGGCAGGGGCGGTATCACCCGGCCCGAGGCGGGCGGCCACCGGCTGGCACTGGCCCGCGCCTACCGGCGGGCGGGCTACGGGGTCGAGACGGTCTCGTACTTCGAGGGCCACGGCACCGGTACGGCCCTCGGCGACGCGACCGAGATCGAGGCGCTGTCCTCCGCGCGCCGCGCCGCCGACCCGACGGCCCGACCGGCCGCGCTCGGGACGGTCAAGGGGAACTTCGGGCACACCAAGGCCGCGGCGGGCGTGGCCGGCCTGATCAAGGCCGCCCTCGCCGTGCACCACCAGGTGATCCCCCCGGCGACCGGCCACCTCGACCCGCACCCCGGCCTGCTCGGCGAGACAGCGGCCCTGTACGTGCCGGGCCGGGCCGAGCTCTGGCCGGCCGACCAGCCGGTCCGGGCGGGCGTGTCGGCCATGGGCTTCGGCGGGATCAACACCCACGTCGCGGTCGCCGAGGGCCCCGGCCGCACCCGGCGCGAGGCGCTCGACGAACGCACCACCCGGCTGGTCGCCGGACGCCAGGACGCCGAACTGCTGCTGCTGGACGGCGCGGACCCGGCCGCGCTG
Source organism: Kitasatospora sp. NPDC057512 (assembly GCF_042802135.1). Classification (NCBI taxonomy): domain Bacteria; kingdom Bacillati; phylum Actinomycetota; class Actinomycetes; order Kitasatosporales; family Streptomycetaceae; genus Kitasatospora; species Kitasatospora sp. NPDC057512. Next base: position 700 of record NZ_JBHVET010001000.1, on the reverse strand, counting down.
CGCGCGGAGCTGGGCCGACTGCTCGACCTGGTGCCCCGCCTGGCCCAGGCCGAACTCGCGGACCTGGCCGGAACGCTGGCCGAGCGGCTCTCCGGCGCCCCGGTCCGGGCCGCCGTCGTCGCGACCTCGCCGGACGACGCCGCGCGGGCCCTCGAACGGCTGGCCGCGCTGCTCGACTCGGGCGCGCGGGAGGCGTTCTCGGCCGCCGAGGGGATCTTCCTCGGCCGGGCGCGGACCGCGCCCCGGATCGTCTACCTCTTCCCCGGGCAGGGCTCGGGACACGGCGCCGTCGGCGCGATCCGGCGCCGGTTCGCCGCCGCGGAGGAGGCGTTCGGAGCGGCCGGACCGCCCGCCGGTGCGGACCAGGTCGCCACCGAGGTGGCCCAGCCGCGCATCGTCACCGGTTCGCTGGCCGCCCTCCGGGTGCTGGACGGACTGGGCATCCGGGCCGGGGCCGCGGTCGGACACAGCCTGGGCGAGCTGACGGCGCTGCACTGGGCCGGGGCGATGAGCGAGGAGCAGCTGGTGCGCCTCGCCACGGTCCGCGGCCGGGTGATGGCGCGGGCGAGCCGCGGCGGCGGCGCGATGGCCGGCCTGGCGGCGACCCCGGAGCGGACCGCCCGGCTGTCGGAGGGATCGGAGGTCGTCGTCGCGGGCTACAACGGCCCCCGGCAGACCGTGGTCTCCGGCCCCGCCGAGG
>NZ_JBHVET010000999.1:0-2457 GCF_042802135.1 Kitasatospora sp. NPDC057512 | reverse complement strand
CCGGAGGGCAGGGCGCCGCCGCGGCCCCGGCAGCCGCCGTCGACCCGGCGGCCGGACGGATCGTCTTCGCCGGCACCGACCACCGCGGCCTCGGCCGGGTGACCGGCATGACGGACAGCACCCCGCTGTTCGGGCCCGGCCCGATCCACTTCGACCGGGACCCGTCCGCCCGCGGCGGCGAACTCGTCTTCACCAGCCTGCGGGACAGCCCGCTGCCCCAGGTGTACCTGCGCGACGCGGCCGGCGCGGTGCACCGGCTCACCACCGGCATGGACACCGCCCACCCCGCCCTGGCCCCCGACGGCAAGGGCGTCGTCTTCGAGGCCCTGGAGCCCCGCGCCGGAGACGGCGGCACCCGGCACGTCCTGTGGGCCGTCAACCGGGACGGCAGCGGACTGCGCCGGATCACCGAGGGCGCGGCCGACGAGACCCACCCCACCGTCTCGCCCGACGGCAAGTGGATCGCGTACTCCTGCGACGGCGAACCGTCGCACCGTCAGATCTACCTGCGGCCGTTCGAGGGCGGCGCGCCCGTCAAGGTCACCAGCGTGACCAGCGGGGACGCGGTCGACCCGGCCTGGAACCCGGTGAACGACGACGCCCACCGCAACGAGATCGTCTACACCCGGGACGAGGGCGCCCAGGGCCGGACCCTGGTCCTCACCACACCCACCGGCACCGAGAAGGCCTTCTTCCCCGGCACAGGCTCCACCTGGAAGACCGGCTCCGCCGGCTGGATGGCCGACGGCAGCGGGGTGCTCTTCCTCAGCGCCGACCTGCTCGACCCCAACGACCCGACCCCGCAGCCCGACCCGTCCCGGCCGCCGGTGGTGAACCTCTACCGCGCGCTGACCTGTAACTGCGAAGCGCCGAAGGTGCTCTACCGCGCCAACCGGCTGATCGCCACGCCGACCTGGCTGGGCACCCAGAACGAGGGCGGCCCCGTCGTCGAGCAGACCAGCGCCTCCGGCGCCAACGTCGCCGACGTCGAGGACGTCCTTCCCGACGGCTCCGACCCGCGCGACCTCGGCATCAGCGTGCTCCGCGAGGACCCGGCCGCCGCCGACAACACCAGCACCGACCCGGGCGCCGACCCGCTGTTCCACCCCCGCCCCGGCTTCGACCCCTGGTACGAGCGCCAGACCTACACGCCCGACGGCCGCCGGATCGTGGTCACCCGCTACGAGGACGGCCCGGCCGGACGGATCCAGCGGATCTGGACCGCCGACGGCGACGGCGCCGACCCGCAGCCGATGAACCTCGCCGGACGCGGCCCGAACGACCGCGACACCGACCCGTCGATCTCCCCGGACGGCAGGCTGATCGTGTTCAGCCGCAGCACCCCGGCCACCGGCCAGGACCAGGCCCGGCCCGGCCGGGTGCTGATCGCCGAGGTCGCCACCGGGAGGATCGTCGGCACCGTCCAGCCGCCGGCCGGCCAGCAGGGCGCCTCCGACGGCCAGCCGTTCTGGTCCCCCGACGGCAAGCTGATCGCCTTCTCCCGGACGGCGGTGGTCAACGGGAACGCCGGCAACCTGCACGTCTGGACCGTCGCCGCCGACGACCTCACCCGGCAGACCGACCTCAGCCGGACGGCCTGCCCGGGCAGCTGCGACGTCATCGACGACAGCCCCGCCTTCGCCCCCGACGGCCGCCGCATCGCCTTCAACCGCAAGGCCGGTGACGGCGGGAACAACCAGCGGGACGGGGTGGTCGTCACCTCGCCGACCGGCGAGGGCTGCACGGTGGTCGTGCCCACCGGGCTCGGCCAGGGCGCCTGCACCCGGCCGCTGCCCGACCGCCCCACCACCGGGCCCTTCCAGCCCCGCGACGTCGCCTGGACGGCGAACAGCGAGCAGCTGGTCCTGACCTCCCGCCGCGCCGCGCCGCCGAGCTCACCGGAGGGGCTCAAGGTCTACGACTTCGCCACCGCCAAACTCACCGAGCTCGACTGGCGGCTGCCGGGGCGCCAGAAGGAGCCGGCCGTCCAGCAGTCCGTCGACCTGGCGGTCAGCGTGCCCGAGCGGACCCCGGCCGTCCCCGTCGACGGCAGCACCGAGGTGACCATCACCGTCACCAACAAGGGCCCCGCGCCCTCACCCGGCACCGCCCTCACCGTCTCGGTGCCGACCGGCGCCCGGCTCGACAAGCTGACCACCCCGACCGGGACGTGCGACGCGGCCGCCCTGCGCTGCGAACTCGGCACCCTGACCCCGCGCCAGGTGGTCCGGATCAAGGCCACCCTGGTCGGCACCCGGCCCGGCGTCCCGGACTTCGGCTGGACCGTCACCGGGACGATCGTCGACCCGTACCCCGACGACGACTCCGCCCGGACCTTCCTGCCGGTGCTGGAACCGGCGACCCCCTCGCCGAGCCCGACCCCGACCCCCTCGCCGACCGCGGCGCCCCCCCCCCCCCCCCCCCCCCCCCCCCCCCCCCCCCCCCCCCCCCCCCCCC
>NZ_JBHVET010000998.1:0-2460 GCF_042802135.1 Kitasatospora sp. NPDC057512 | reverse complement strand
ACAAACTGTCCGTCATCGTCACCCTCGCGGACGGCGGCGCGTACGCGGCCGAGGCCTCCCCCGAACGTGGACGCGAGGCGCTGCTGCTGATCGGGGACACCAGCCGCCAGGCGCTCGGCGAGCTGCGGCGGATGCTCGGCGTCCTGCGCGACCAAGGCGAGGACGCCGAGCTCACCCCGCAGCCGGGCATCGCCGACGTCGACGGGCTGTGCGCCCGCATCCGCGCGGCCGGGCCCCAGGTGGTGTACACGGCCGCCGGAGACCTCGATGCCCTGGACCGCGGGGTCCAGCTGATGGCCTACCGCATCGTCCAGGAGTCGCTCACCAACTCCCTGAAGCACGCCGGCCCCGGCACCCGGGCCCACGTCACCCTCACCTCCGGGGACGACCGGCTGCGGGTGCGGGTACGGGACAGCGGCCCGCCCGACGGCCCTCCGCCGCCCGCTCCCGGCCGGCCGCCCCGCGAGGGCCACGGCCTCGCGGGCATACGGGAGCGCGCGGCCCTCTACGGCGGCACCGTCACGGCGGGCCCCGGGCCCGGGGCAGGATGGACCGTGGAGGCCGTACTCGACCTCACCCCCGACCCGACAGGCGGCCCCGCGTGACCACCCTCCTCATCGTGGACGACCAGCCCTTGCAGCGGTACGGCTTCCGCATGCTGCTGGAGAGCCAGCCCGACACCGAGGTCGTCGGCGAGGCCGCCCACGGCGCCGAGGCCGTCCGGCTCACCGCCGACCTGCGGCCCGACGTCGTCCTGATGGACATCCGGATGCCCGGCATGGACGGCATCGAGGCCACCCGCCGGATCGTCGCCACCGGCGGCCGCTCCCGCATCCTCGTGCTGACCACCTTCGACCTCGACGAGTACGCCCACTCCGCCCTGCGGGCCGGCGCCAGCGGCTTCCTCCTCAAGGACGCCCGCCCCGAGGAGCTGCTCTCCGGGATCCGCGCCGTCGCGGTCGGCGACGCCGTCGTCGCCCCCGCCATCACCCGGCGCCTCCTCGACCTGTACGCCCACCACCTGCCGACCCGCCCGCCGGGCGCCGCCCCGGTCGAGGACAGCCGGCTGAACGCCCTCACCGACCGCGAACGCGAGATCCTCGTCGCCGTCGCCCAGGGCTGGAGCAACAGCGAGATCGCCCACCGCCTCGTCCTCGCCGAGTCGACCGTCAAGACCCACGTCAGCCGCGTGATGGCCAAGATCGGCGCCCGCGACCGCGTCCAGGCCGTGATCTTCGCCTACGACCGCGGCCTCACCCGCCCCAACCCACCCGCCTGACGGCCGCCCGCGGTCTTCCAGCGGTCGCCTACGACCCCTCAGCCCCGATCGGCGAGGATCCCCGAGAGCACGCGGCGCGCGTCACGGGCGTCAGCGCCGTCCTCGCCCAGGCTGTTGGCGCACGAGACGAGCGTCTTCCACAGCGCCCAGCCGCGTCCGCGCGCCCACGTGGCGTCGTCGACGCCCAGCCGCTTCCGGAACACGTCGCGGCCGTCGGCCGAGAGCAGGGTCCACGCGATCGCGAGGTCGCAAGCCGGGTCCCCCACGCCACACGTACCGAAGTCGATGACGGCGGCGAGCCGTCCGTCCTCAAGGAGCAGGTTTCCCTTGGCGAGGTCGCCGTGGAACCAGATGTCGGCCCTGTCCCACCGCGCCGCGAGCGCCTGAGTCCACAGCTCGTGTGCCGACGCGACGTCGACGTGGCCGCGCAGCCCGTCCAGCGCACCGAGCGCCTGCGCCTCGTACGTCCGCAGCGTCGCCCCACGGAACCAGTTGTGCTTGCCGGGCTGCGGCCCTTCCGAGGCATCGACGCCCCGCAACGCGGCGACGAAGTCGGCCAGGCTCCCGGCGAAGCCGATCGGATCGACGACCGACTCGAACGTCGCGGGCGTGCCGTCGATCCACCCGTAGACCGACCACGCGAACGGGAAGGCCGCACCGGGACTCCCCTTCGCCAGCGGCACCGGGATCGGCAGCGGGAGAGCCGGTGCCAGCTCGGGCAGCCAACGGTGCTCCTTCTCCACGGCCAGGGCGTACTCCTCCGCGCTGGGCAGCCGGAGCACCATGTCGTCGCCCAGGTGGAAGGTCCGGTTGTCCCAGCCGCCGTTCTCCACAGCCGTCACAGGCAGTGCGGCCCACTGCGGGAACTGCTCGGCCACGAGCCGCCCCGCCTGTTCGGCACTGACGGTGACCCGCCGGGGCATGGGCCCGAGATCCGGAACATCGTTCAACAGGTACCCCCTTGGCAGGCTCTGGCGTGAGCGGACGGACGCTTGCTCCACGCGAGTAGAACCCACCCGACGCAGGTTCGACAACCCGTATTCGTCGAGCCCCGTGGCACCGTGCGAGGGTCGCACATCAGCTCTACGGGTGAGGACGTGGTGGCCGCGACAGCGCGGAGAACCCGGTCGGCTGCCACCGGACGGCCACCCGGCGCCTGGGGTTCCACGGGACGCGAAGAG
>NZ_JBHVET010000997.1:0-2461 GCF_042802135.1 Kitasatospora sp. NPDC057512 | reverse complement strand
GGGGGGGGGGGCGCCCCCGCGGGGGGGGGGGGGGGCCGCACGACGGGGCCTACGGCGTCGCCGCCCGGCCGGTGGGGCCCGGCGGGCGGCCGCCCGGCGGGGCGGAGCGGACGGAGTCGAAGGCCTGCCGCGTCTGGCGCAGCGTCGGGTCGGAGGCCTGCCGCAGGCAGGCCGTCACCTCGACCACCGCGGCGGGGCCGGCGCGCTCGACGGTGCGCAGGCCGGTCAGCTCGCGGTCGCCGCCGAGCGCCGCGCACTCCTTGTCGAGGGCCGTGTCGCCCAGCCCGGTCGGGGTCGGGCCGAGTTTCTCGGCCAGCCCCTGGTCGTCCACCAGCCGGAACGCGAGGACGGCGCCGTCCACGGCCAGCCGCCCGGACAGCGGGCAGCGGACGGCGCCCGCCGTGCACGACGGGGCCGCCCCCAGCGGCTGGGTGCCGAGGTAGCCGAACCGCTCCCGGGGGTCGGCGCTCGACGTGGCCAGGGCGTGCCAGTTCGCCGGCGGGTCGAGGAGCATCTCGGGCAGCCGGGGGAAGAAGACCGTCGCCCCGCTCCCGGCGGACGGTCCTCCCGGCACCGTCGGGGCGGGCGACACCGTCGGGGCCGCCGCCGGGGGCGACAGCACCGGGGCGGACACCGAGCCCGCGGGCCCCGTCGCGGCTCCCCGCACCGGTGCCGGCGCGAGCGCGGGCGCGGCGGCCAGCACGGCGGCGGTGAGTCCGGCGGTGAGGCCCGCGGCGAGCCCGGCCGCCCGCCGGCGGCGCCTGGACCGCTCGACCCGGGCGAGGACGCGCTCCATCCGGTCCTGCGGCGAACCGAGGGCCGGGACGGCCCGGTGGAGCAGGATCCGCAGCTCCTGCTCGTCGTCGTGCCCGCCCTCGCCCGGACCGTACGGTCCGTACGGGCCGTGCAGGTCAGCGCCGTTCACGGGGTCCCCCGTCCAGCAGGAGTTCCCGGGCCGGCAGCCGGCCGCGCAGGCCGGCCAGCGCCCGGTGCGTCTGGCTCTTGACGGTGCCCGTGCTGCAGCGCAGCACCTCGGCGGTCTCCTCGACGCCGAGGTCCTCGAAGAAGCGCAGCACCACCACGGCCCGCTGACGCGGCGGCAGCGACCGCACCGCCTCGGCGACCACCTGGCCGAGCACCACCCCGTCGTACGGGTCCGGGCCCGGCGGCGGCTCCGGCAGTTCGCCGTGCGGCAGTTCCCCGGTCCAGCGGCGCCGCCACCAGGAGACGTGGCAGTTCACCAGCACCTTCCGCAGGTACGCCTCGGGCCGGTCGGGGGCGATGCGGGTCCACTTGGGCCAGACCTTGGCGAGCGCCGTCTGCAGCAGGTCCTCGGCCTGGTGCGGGTCGCCGGTCAGCAGCCAGGCGGTGCGCAGGAGCTTGGGCCCGCAGGCGGCGACGAACTCCTCGAAGTCCGGCGGTATCGCGTCCGTCATCCTGCCGTCGTCCCCGCCATGGTGTCCGTGCCGTTCCCGTCTGCCGTGGCGGCCGCCCGGGCCGCGTGTTCGTTCTTCCTCTCACGGCAGCTCGACGCGTCGGGGGGCGGTTCGGGTTGCCTGCGGGCGCGGACCCGCGAGCCGCTCCGGTGGCCCGGGTGGTGCCGGGACCTGGACAGCGGCGCGGCACTCGTCCACGCTTCACCTCCATGACTCTCCCCCCGCACTCTCCCGGTGCCGCGCGCACCGAGCTCTTCGAGGCGCTCACCGCGGTCGGCGACGAGGCCGTCGCCCTGCTCGCCGGCTGCCGCGGCGACACCCGGATCCCCGGCGCCGAGTGGACGGTCGCCGAGGCGGCCGCCCACCTGGCGATGGCCAACGAGCTGATGGCCGCGCTGGCCGCCGGCGAGGAACGGCCGTACGGGGACGGCACCCCGGGCTCGCTGGCCGCGGCGAACGCGGCCTCGCTGGCCGAGCGGCCCGAACGGGACCCGGACGTGCTGGCCGGGGAGATCGCCCGGCGGGCACGGGAGTTCACCGTGGCGGCCGCCCCGCGCGCGGGCACCGAGCCGGTGTCGACCCCGCTCGGCCGGATGGACCTGGACACCCTCGGCGCCTACCTGCTGACCCACATGCTGGGCCACCTCTACGACATCGCCGTCGCCCTCGGCCGCCCGCACCCGATCGACCGGCGCCGGGTCGGGCTGGCGATGCCGTTCGTGCGCACGGTCATGCCGCGGGTGACGGACGCCCGCGCCGCGGCCGGCCACAGCGCCTGCTACCGGCTGCGCGGCCGGGGCCTGGACGGGTTCGCGGTGACCTTCACGGACGGCGCCGCCGCGGTGAGCCAGGACCCGCCCCGCCGCCCGGACTGCACGATCCTCGTCGAACCGGTGGCGTTCCTGCTCATCGCGCTGGGCCGCCGCAGCGCCCCCGGCGCCCTGCTGCGCGGCGAGGTGCTCGCCTGGGGCCGCCGCCCCTGGCTGGCCCCGTCCTTCCCCGGGCTGTTCGCCGCCCCCTGACCC
>NZ_JBHVET010000996.1:0-2464 GCF_042802135.1 Kitasatospora sp. NPDC057512 | reverse complement strand
GGCTCACCGGGTCGGGCCTCCGTCACGCCCTCGGATCCCCGCGGCCCTCGGATCCCCGGCCCTCAGATCCCCAGCACCCTGCCGAGGTCGTACGAGAGCGGCTCCTCCAGCTGCGCGTAGGTGCAGCTCTCCGGCGTGCGGTCCGGGCGCCAGCGGCGGAACTGCGCGGTGTGCCGGAACCGGGTGCCCTCCATGTGGTCGTACGCGACCTCGACCACCCGCTCGGGGCGCAGCGCGATCCAGGAGAGGTCCTTGCCGCCGGTCCAGCGGCTGACCGCGCCGGGCAGCCGGCCCTCGGCGTGCGCGGCCTCGTCCGCCCAGCCGCCCCACGGGTGCCGGGACAGGTCGTCCATCCGCAACGGGGCCAGTTCCTCGGCGAGTTCGCGGCGGCGGGCCATCGGGAAGGCGGCGCAGACGCCGACGTGCTGCAGCCTGCCGCCGTCGTCGAAGATGCCGAGCAGCAGCGAGCCGACCACCGGGCCGCTCTTGTGCTCGCGGTAGCCGGCCACCACGCAGTCGGCGGTGCGCTCGTGCTTGATCTTGTACATGCTCCGCTCCCCCGGCCGGTACGGCTGGTCGAGCGGCTTGGCGACCACCCCGTCCAGCCCGGCGCCCTCGTACTCGGCGAACCAGGTCCGGGCGAGGTCGAGGTCGGTGGCGGCGGGGGCGGTGAACACCGGGTCGGCGGCGTCGGCGAGCGCGGCCTCCAGGGCCGGGCGGCGCACCGACAGCGGCTCGTCCACGAGTGAGTCGTCCCCGAGGGCGAGCAGGTCGAAGGCGACGAAGGAGGCCGGGGTCCGCTCGGCGAGCAGCTTCACCCGGCTCGCGGCCGGGTGGATGCGCTCCAGCAGTTCCTCGAAGCGCAGCCGGCCGTCCCGGGCGATCACCACCTCGCCGTCCAGCACGCAGCGCGGCGGCAGCTCCCGCCGGAACGCCTCGACCAGCTCGGGGAAGTACCTGGTCAGCGGCTTGCCGGTGCGGCTGCCGAGCTCCACCTCGTCGCCGTCGCGGAACACGATCGAGCGGAAGCCGTCCCACTTGGCCTCGTACTGCATCCCGGGCGGGATCCTGGCCACCGACTTGGCGAGCATCGGCGCCACCGGTGGCATCACGGGCAGGTCCATGCGAACGATCCTCGCCCGCTTCGCCCCGGGGCGCGCGCCGGGCGCCCGGCCCTTAGCGTGAAGGGCATGGGCTCAGCCGTGGAACTGGAAGTCGCCGGGCGCACCGTCCGGCTGTCGAACCCGGACAAGGTGTACTACCCCGAGCGCGGCTTCACCAAGCTGGACGTCGCGCAGTACTACCTGGCCGTCGCCGACGGGGTGCTGCGCGGACTGCGCGACCGGCCGACCACCCTGCAGCGCTTCCCCGACGGGGTGGACGGCGAGTTCTTCTACCAGAAGCGCGCGCCCAAGGGCCTGCCGGAGTGGCTGCCCACCGCCCGGATCGAGTTCCCCAGCGGCCGCTCCGCCGACGAGATCTGCCCCACCGAGCCGGCCGCCGTCCTGTGGGCCGCCAACCTGGGCTGCCTCACCTTCCACCCCTGGCCGGTGCGGCGCTCCGACACCGGCCACGTCGACGAGCTGCGCATCGACCTCGACCCGCAGCCCGGCACCGACTTCCACGACGCCGTCCGCGCCGCCCACGAACTGCGCGCCCTGCTGGAGGAGTACGGGCTGCGCGGCTGGCCCAAGTCCTCCGGCGGGCGCGGCCTGCACGTGTACGTGCCGCTGGTGCCCGAGTGGACCTTCACCGACGGGCGGCACGCCGTGATCGCCCTCGGCCGGGTCCTGGAACAGCGGATGCCCGGGAAGGTCACCACCGCCTGGTGGAAGGAGGAGCGCGGCGAGCGGATCTTCGTCGACTACAACCAGATGGCCCGCGACCGCACCATCGCCTCCGCCTACTCCCTGCGCGCCCGCCCCCGCGCCACCGCCTCCGCCCCGCTGCGCTGGGAGGAGCTGGACGACGCCGCCCCCGAGGACTTCGACCTGCGCACCCTCCCCGCCCGCTTCGCCGAACTCGGCGACCTCAACGCCGGGATGGACGACCAGGCCTTCCGCCTGGAGCCCCTGCTGGAGCTGTACGACAAGCAGCTCCACGACGAGGGCCTCGGCGAACTCCCCTACCCGCCCGACCACCCCAAGGCCGCCGGCGAACCCACCCGGGTGCAGCCGAGCCGGGCGAAGAAGAAGTAGGGCGCTCCGGCCGCTCCCGAGCCTCAGCCCCGCGCGCCGACCGCTCCCGACCCTCAGCCCCGCGCGCCGGCCGGGGCCAGGTCGGCGACGACGCGGACGGCCTCGGCGATCTGCCCGTCCGTCAGGTCGCCCCGGGCGGTGAGGCGCAGGCGGGAGATGCCGTCCGGCACGGACGGCGGGCGGAAGCAGCCGACGGCGAGGCCCGCGCGGCGGCAGTCGGCGGCCCAGGCGACGGCGGCCTCGGGGCCGGGGGCGCGGACCGAGAC
>NZ_JBHVET010000995.1:0-2467 GCF_042802135.1 Kitasatospora sp. NPDC057512 | reverse complement strand
GGTCGTGGTCGAGCACGACCGACGACGTTCGGGCCCCGGCCCTGCTCCCGAGGGCGTCAGCCGACCGGGAGCAGGGTCGGGTCCGCCATGATCCGGCGGACCGTCGTCAGCGCCGCGCCCAGCAGCGGCCCGCGCGGGCCCAGGGCGGACGCGCGCAGCGCCTCCGGCGCCCAGGGCCGCACGGTGACCCGGGCCGCCAGCTCGGCGCGGACGGCCGGCAGCAGCCAGTCGGCGAGTTCGGCGTAGGCGCCGCCGAGGACGAGGCCGTCCGGGTCGATGAGGTCCACGGCGGAGGTGAGGGCCAGGCCGAGGGCGCGCCCCGCGCGGTCCAGCGCCGCCAGGGTCGGCGCGTGCCCGGCGCCCGCCCGTCGGGCCAGCAGGGCGACCGCCTCGCCCGGGCCGTGCTGTACGAGGGCGGCCTCGCGCAGCACGGCCGCCTCGCCCGCGTACTGCTCCAGGCAGCCGCGGGATCCGCAGGCGCACTCCGGGCCGTCCGGGTGGACGGGGAGGTGGCCGAGTTCGCCGGCGAAGCCCCGGGCGCCCCGGAACAGCCGCCCGCCGATGATCAGGGCGGCGCCGATCCCGCCCCCGGCGGAGACGTGCACGAAGGTCTCCGCGGGCTTCCCCGCCTTCCAGTACTCGGCCAGCGCCCCGAGGTTGGCCTCGTTCTCCGGTTCGGGCACGGTGTCCGCGTCCGGCCAGTGATCGGACAGCCGGACACCGTGCCAGCCGAGGTTGGGCGCGCCCTCGACGAGTCCGCCGGGCTCGTTCGGCACCACTCCGGGCACGGCCAGGATCCGGCCCTCGACGCGCAGCCCGAGGGCGGCGGCCTCGGCCTCCGCCGCGGCGGCCAGCGCTGCGGCCTCCGCCAGTACCTCCCGGGCCGGGCGGCCCGCGTTGGCCCGCTCCTCCCGACGCCACACGCGCGGCTCGCCCCGCAGGTCCACCACGCACGCGCCGAGGTGGCCGACGCCGATCTCCAGGCCGAGGCCCGCCGGGCCCTCGCCGCTCACGGCCAGCTCACGGCCGGGCCGGCCGGGGCGTCCGCTGGCGGTGGCCGCCGCCTCGGTGAGCGCACCGCGCCCGATCAGCTCGTCGACCAGTGAGGAGACGGCCGCCCGGGTCAGGCCGATGCGTGCGGCGACGTCCGCGCGGGACAGCGGCCGGGCGAGCGGGCTGTGCCCGGCGAGCGTGCCGAGGACCAGCGAGAGGTTCCGCCGCCGCATGTCCCGCAACGACGCGGGCCCGTTGCCCTGGCTGCTCCTCGCACTGCCGACCACCGTCACGCGCGCGCCCTCCTACCGGTCCTCGGCCGGGGCTCCCTGCAAGGCCCCGGCCCGACGCAGGGTACCGCCGATCCGTTCGAGGGCGTCCGTGTCCCGTGCCACGGGCTCCAGCACCGGACCCTCGGCGGTGCGCCAGCGCCGTGCCACCGCGTCGGCGGGCTCGCCGGTGAGCAGGGCGGCGGCCTGGGCGGCCGCGCCGAGCGCGACGAGCTCCCGGGCGGCGGGCACCCGGACGGCCCGGCCCGAGAGCCGCAGGACGGTCCGCTGCCAGGCGCGGCCGCGGGCGCCGCCGCCGATCAGCAGCAGCGGCTCCCCGCCCGACGGGTCCTCACCGCCCGCGCGCAGCACGTCGGCCAGGGCGGTGAGCAGGGCGTGGGCGGCGCCGTCGTACGCGGCCTGGAGCAGTTGCCCCGGCGTGGTGTCGTGGCGCAGCCCGTGGACCAGGCCGGACGCTCCGGGCAGGTCCGGTGTGCGCTCCCCGTCCAGGTAGGGCGGCACCACCGCGGTGCCGCCGTCCTCGACCTCCTCGCGGCCGCGTCCGAGCAGGGCGGCGAAGCGGTCGACGGCGAGGGTGCAGTTGAGCGTGCAGGCGAGCGGCAGCCAGCCGCCGAGGGCGTCGGCGAAGCCCGCGACCGTCCCGCTCGGGTCCACCGGCCGCTGCCGGCCGACGGCGTAGACCGTTCCGGAGGTGCCGAGGCTGAGCACCGGCTGCCCGGGGAGCAGGCCGAGCCCGAGGGCGGCGGCCATGTTGTCGCCGGTGCCGGTGGCCACCGGTGTGCCCGCCCGCAGCGGCGTGCCCGGGCGGACCGCGCCGGCCCGCGTGCCCGGTGCGAGGACCGGCGGCAGCAGGGCCGGGTCGAGGCCGATGCGGTCGAGGACGTCCTCGTCGTAGCCGTCCGGCCCCCACCAGCCGGTTCCCGAGGCGTCGCCCCGGTCGGTGGCCGCCTCGCCGGTCAGCCGTTCGGTGAGGAAGTCGTGCGGGAGGCGGACGGCGGCGACGCGCTCGGCGGCGGCGGGCTCGTTGGCGCGCAGCCAGGCCCACTTGGGGGCGGTGAAGGCGGCGGCGGGGACGCTGCCGGTGCGGCGGGCGAGCTCCGCCGCGCCGATCGCGGCCCGCAGCTCGGCGGCCTGGGGGGCGGAGCGGACGTCGTTCCAGAGCAGCGCCGGGCGGACCGGCGCCC
>NZ_JBHVET010000994.1:0-2468 GCF_042802135.1 Kitasatospora sp. NPDC057512 | reverse complement strand
GGCCGGCCCCACCCGGCCGGCCGCACCCCCCTCACTTCCTGACGGTGCGGCCTCGCGCCCTCCCCCACCCCTCCGGAGGGCGCTCATGCGCCGAACCCGCCGCCGTGTCGCGGCATCCCTGCTCTCCCTCGCCCTCGCCACCGCCGGCCTCGGAGCCGTCGGCCTCGACACGGCCGCTCCCGCCACCGCCGCCACCACCCCCACCGCGCTCGGCACCGGCCCCGGTTCGAGCCGCGACAACGGCCCCGACCTCGGCAACGGCAACGCCCTGACCCCGCCGATGGGCTGGAACTCCTGGAACTCCCTCGGCACCGAGGTCACCCAGGAGCAGGTCGTCCAGACCATCGACTTCATGGCCGCCAACGGCCTGGTGGCGGCCGGCTACGACACCGTCACCATCGACGACGGCTGGTCGCTCTGGCACCGCGACGGCCAGAGCTCCGACCTGGTCCGCAACGCCGACGGCGGCCTCCAGCTGTACGACAGCGCCGGGAACCCGGTCAGCGGCACCGACGGCAGCGGCAACGACCCCACCTCCGGCCACCTGGTCCCGCGCCCCGACCACTTCCCCGAGCGGACCGTCGAGGGGCACACCGTCAACGGCATCGCGTACCTCGCCCAGTACGCGCACAGCAAGGGCGTGAAGTTCGGCCTCTACGCCACCGACACCTACCTCACCTGCCAGATGCACCCCGGCAGCCTCGGCCACGAGTCCACCGACGCCGCCGACTTCGTCTCCTGGGGCGTCGACTTCGTCAAGTACGACGACTGCCCGTACGGCCCGCAGATCGTCGGCCCGGACGGGCACGACTACTACACCCAGGGCGAGGGCAAGGAGCTGACCCGCTCGATCTACGCCCGGGTGCAGACCTTCCAGCGCGCCCTGGACGCCGCCTCCGCCGCCCAGGGGAAGCCGAAGGTCACCCTCAGCGTCTCCGCCCAGCCCGTCCACAGCGGGGTCCCGTACCTGCTCGCCGCCGACGACCCGGCCCGCACCGACCCGGTGGTCCAGGCCGCCGGGACGGCCCCCTTCCACGCCCCCGGCTACGCGCCCACCGGTGTCTGGTGCGGCCAGGTCGCCAACCTCTGCCGGATCGGCGGCGACCGGGACAGCGAGCTCGACGGGGTGCTCTGGAACGGGCAGTTGCAGACCGCGCTGCAGTACCCGGGCAACGTCCGCCCGGGCAGCTGGAACGACCTGGACATGATGTTCACCGGCTGGCAGGACGTCTACGGCCTGTGGGGCACCACCGACACCTGCGCCTGCCACAAGCCCTTCACCGACGACGAGTCGCGGACGGAGGCCTCGGTCCTCGCCATGCTCGCCGCGCCGATGATCTCCGGCGCCGACCTGCGCACCGCCGCGCAGTCGCAGCACAGCGCGGACGGCTACACCTGGTCCACCGGGATCAACGACACCGGCCTGGCGATCCTGAAGAACAAGGAGGTCATCGCCGTCGACCAGGACAGCCTGGCGAAACCCGCCACCCTGGTCGGCGCCAAGCCGGCCGACGGGCACGCCCCGGTGGTCCTCAAGCGGCGGCTCGCCAACGGCGACACCGCCGTACTGCTGGTCAACCAGGACCCGTCGGCCGGCCGCACCGTCGCCACCAGCCTCGCCGAACTCGGCCTCGGCGGCTCCGGCTACCAGGCCAAGGAGCTGTGGACGGGCGCGGGTTCGACCGTCACCGGACCGATCAGCGCCGCCCTCCCGCCGCACGGCGCGGCCCTCTACCGGCTCGCCCAGCAGGGCACCGGCGGGCCGTCCGGCGTGGTCGACGACGGTGCGTACCACTCCCTGAGCAGCGGCGGCCTCGCGCTGTCCCTGCTCGGCTCGTGCACCGCGCCGATCGGCTCGATCACCGACCTGGAGCCCGCGCGCCCCGGCGACCCGGCGCAGCAGTGGACCTTCACCGGCAACCCCGACGGCACCGTCCGGATCAGCGACGACTGCGCCACCGGCACCCACCGGCACACCGTGCTCTCCGCCGGGGCCTCGGCCGGTGACAGCGCCTACCTGCTCGACCTGTCGCCCGGCAACCCCTGGCAGGAGTGGAGGCTGACCCAGGACCAGGCCACCGGCGCCGTCACCGTCACCAACGTCGCCACCGGCCTCGCCCTCGACGCGGGCGCCGGCACCGCCGGAACCCCCGTCACCACCCGCCCGGCCACCGGCCAGCGCTGGACCCTCGGGTCCTGAGGGCCCGCTCAGCCCCTCGCGCCGGCCGTCCGCCGCACGGAGCGGGCGGCCGGCATCCGGACCAGCGCCGCCACGCTCAGCCCGAAGACGACCACGCCCAGCGGGACGTGGACCGACGGCACGTGCGCGACGCCCAGCACGACCTGCGCCGAGGCCAGCACCTGGAACCCGGTGGAGGTGGAGACCAGCACGTGCTGGTCGTCACCGGCGGGGTTGATCCGGTTGAAGCCGTCGAGCGGGAGGTCCCCGACGACCTCGAACGTGGTGC
>NZ_JBHVET010000993.1:0-2470 GCF_042802135.1 Kitasatospora sp. NPDC057512 | reverse complement strand
CGGCCGTTCGGCGGGATCGGCCCCCGGGCTCACCGTCGTCCGGCCGCGGCGGGCTCCGGCAGCTCCGTGGCACGGGCGCCGGCGCCCCGGACCGCAGCCCGCTGCCGCAGCTCCTTCAGCACCGCGATGTCCATCGCGTGCCCGGTGCCGTCCCCGCCGTGCTTGCGGTCCGGGGTCTCCACCACCAGCGGCACCCCGGCCGTCTCCGGGTGCTCGAACAGCTCGCGGAACGGCTCGGCGCCGATCATCCCGGCGCCGATGTTGGCGTGCCGGTCCTTGCGGGCGCCGACGACGTCCTCGGAGTCGTTGGCGTGGATCAGCCGCAGCCGGCCCGGCCCCGCCGCGGCGGCCAGGGCGTCCAGGGCGGCCGTCACCCCGCCCGGCTCCGCCAGGTCGTGCCCGGCGGCGAAGGCGTGGCAGGTGTCCAGGCAGACTCCCACCTTCGGGTGATGGTCCAGCGCCTCCATGTACGCGGCCAGCTCCTCCAGCCGTGAGCAGAGCGAGCTGCCCTGCCCCGCCGTCGGCTCCAGCAGCAGCCAGGGCGCGTCGTCGCCGAGCCCGTCCAGCTCCTCCAGCAGCGGCCGGACGTCCGACCGGACCTGCGCCATCGCCTCGGCCCGGCGCGAGCCGCCGCCGGGCGCGGTGCCGACCGCCGAGCCGGTGTGCAGGACGACGCCGAGCGCGCCGATGGCGTGGCCGCGGCGCAGCGAGTGCCGCAGCGAGTCGGCCGAGCGCTCCCGGGTGGCCGGGTTGTCCGAGCCGAAGTTGATCAGGTACGGGGCGTGCACCCAGGCCGGGACGCCCCGGTCGGCGCAGGCGGTACGGAACTCCTCGTCCTGCGCCGGGTTGCCCGGGGGAGTGGCCCAGCCGCGCGGGTTGGCCACGAACACCTGGACCGTCTCCGCGCCGACCCGGCCCGCGTACGCCAGGCCGGTGCCGGCCAGCCCGCGACCGGCCACCGGGACGTGCGCGCCGATCGGGTTCCGGAGGGCGGCGACGGGCGGTACGGGTGCGGTGGTCATGGCCCCGAGCATGTCACGCGCCCGGCCCCGGTCGTCGGGCGGGCCGGGTCGGGAGGACCGGAGGCCCGGCTCCCGGCAGCCGGAGGAAACGGTTCTCCGCACTCGATCGAGTGAACCCGGGTCCTGGGGAAGGCTCCCCGTCCGACCACCCGCTGCCGCGCCACGCCGGGCCCGTCCCACCCCTGGTCGACGCCCCGTCAGCCCCGCAGCCCAGCCCTGGTGGCGGGCCCACCGGGCCGCCCGTAGCGTCGACACGGCCGCATCCACCGGCCGTCACCGCCCGCGCACAGCGCGTCAGCCCCCATCGCTGGACCGAGCGGGAGACCACCACACCCGTACGAGCGCCGCGCGCGCCGAAAGGAAACAGGTCACCACTCATGCCCACGCGACGGGTCCACCACCTCGCCGCGGCCACCGCCGCCGCCACCGCCCTGACCACCGTCCTCACCTCGCTGGCCGCCGCTCCCGCGGCCCACGCCGTCCCCCGCTTCCCGCTGCACTTCGTCCAGCCCGGCGAATCGATTCAGCAGGCCGTCGACGCCGCCCGGTCCGGCGACACCGTCCAACTGCTCCCCGGCACCTACCGGGGCAGCGTCCGCATCACCACCCCCGGCCTCACCCTGCGCGGCTTCGGCGACGAGAGCGTGATCACCCCCGGGGACGGCAGCGAGAACGCCTGCGCCACCGCCGGGCACGGCATCTGCGTGGTCGGCACCGAGGAGGACCCGCTGTCCGGCGTCAAGATCGACAGCCTCGCCGTCACCGGCTTCCGCAAGAACGGCATCGACGCCAGCGGCACCACCGGCCTGACCGTCCGCGGCACCCACGTCCACGACAACGGCCAGCAGGGCATCAGCCAGGAGATGTCCACCCGGGCCGTCATCCGCGGCAACCGCTCGACCGACAACGGCCAGTCCGGCGTCTTCCTCGCCAACTACGCCTACCGCGAGGGCGGCTCGCCCGACACCGGCGGCACCGTGGTCGAGGGCAACGAACTGACCGGCAACCGGGTCGGCGTCACCGTCCGGCGGCTGCGCGGGCTGGCCGTCCAGTCCAACGGGATCAGCGGCAACTGCGCCGGCGTCTTCGTGGTCGGCGACGAGGGCGTGCCCCGCGCCGGGGACCTCGACGTCCGGGACAACTCCGTCGTCGGCAACAACAAGTTCTGCCCGGCCAACCCGCGCCTGGGCGCCATCCAGGGCGCCGGCATCGTCCTCACCGGCACCGAGGACGCCCGGGTGACCGGCAACGAGGTGCGCGACAACACCGGCACCTCGGACTTCTCCGGCGGCATCGTCCTGTTCCGGAGCGTCGTCGGCGTCGCCAACGCCCGCGCCGTGATCACCGACAACGAGCTGAGCGGCAACGGTCCGGCCGACCTCGCCGACCGCGACTCCGGCACCGACAACACCTTCGCCCGCAACACCTGCGGGCGCTCCGAGCCGGCC
>NZ_JBHVET010000992.1:0-2474 GCF_042802135.1 Kitasatospora sp. NPDC057512 | reverse complement strand
CCCGGAGCCCACGCACCGGAACGGGGGCCTTCGCGCGGCGTCTCACTCCTCGACGGGCAGCTGCGCCAGGTAGGCCTCGATCTCCTCCTGGCCCGGCTCCGGCGCCAGCTCCGGGAACTCCGTCACCAGCAGCCGCGGCAGTCCCGGCACCGTCCACCCGCCGAACAGGTCGAGCGCCGCGTCGACCGCCGCCTCCTCGAACCGCCCGAAGTCCCCGGCCAGTTCCTCCGGCATCGGCCGCCCCAGCGCGGTCAGCTCCGCCAGGTTGCGGTAGCTGCGCCGCATCAGGCCCTGCTCCAGCAGCCGCCGCGCGCCGTCCGTGGCCATGCCGACCGACAGCACCCGGCCCGGGCCCCAGCCCTGCTCGTCCGGCTCGTCCAGCCAGCCGGCCGGTGCCAGCGCCTCGTACGCGGCCAGCCGCTCCTCCTCCGGGAGCTCCCCGAAGCCGGCCAGCCAGTCCCGCACCGCCGCCGGGTCCGTGACGTCCACCGCGTACGCGTGCAGCAGCAGCGCGTACAGCCGGGGCCAGGTCACCAGGTCGGCGCGGCGCAGCAGCCCGGCCGCGACCTCGCCCTGCCACTCGGCCTCCGCGTGCAGCCGCTCCTGGCGCTTGGCGTTCAGCCGCCGGGCCGCCCGTTGGTGGTCGACCAGCAGCCGGACGGCGTCGCCGTAGGCGAGCGGGTCCTCCTCGGGCGCGGGTTGGACGTACAGGTGGAGCCGCTCGTACAGCAGGTGCTCCACCGCGTCGGAGGTCAGTTCGGGCCAGCCGTCGTGCATCCTGCCCTCGCCCAGCTCCAGCAGCGCCAGCACCGCGCGCAGCGGCCCCTCGGCCACCGGCGCGCGGCCCTGCTCGGCCGCCCAGGCGAGCAGGTCGGCGGCCTTGGTGCGCGGGGCGAGCCGCAGGTCTTCGTCGTTCATAGTCCGAACGGTAGCCGCCGGGCGGGGATAGGGTCGGCAGCCATGGTCCCCGTACGACTCACCGGCCCGCGCCTGGCCGTCCGCGAGTACCACCACACCGAGGAGGAGGTGGACGCGCTGCACGCGCTGTTCGGCGACCCGGAGGTCACCCGCCACCTGCCCTTCGGGCCGAGCGGCCGGGAGGAGTGCGCCGACCAGATCGAGCTCTACCTGGAGGAGGCGATGGCCGAGGAGCGGGACACCTACCGGCTCGCCGTCACCAGGCTCGCCGACGCCGAGGAGCCCAGGGACGCGACGCCGATCGGGCAGGCCGCGCTCACCCTCGACGGGCACCGCACGGCCGACCTCGGCTGCGTGCTGGCCCGCGGGTCCTGGGGCCGCGGCTACGCGGGCGAGACCGTCGGCCTGCTCTGCGACTTCGCCTTCGGCGCCCTGGGCCTGCACCGGCTGACCGCCCGGACCGCCGCGGCCAACCCGGCCGCCGGCCGGGTGCTCACCCGGCTGGGCTTCCGGCCGGAGCGGCGGCCGCGGTCCGCCGGGTCCGGGGGCGGTGTCCGGTCCGACGCGTACGTCTACGCGCTGCTGGCCGAGGAGTGGCCGGGCCCGGCCGCCCGGGTGGAGGGGGGTTAACCCCACCCCGGATCCGCCAGGCCTCCGGATCACGGCCGGGCGGCGCGTCCACCAGACTGGACGCAGTCGGCGGGACGACCGAGCGACAGACGACAGCACGAGGGGCCGGGGGCCGGGAGCATGAGCAGCAGCCGCAGCATGGAGGACCGGGAGTGGGACGTTCTGGGCGGTCGCGGTGACGACCAGCGCCCCGCCCGGGCCCGCCGGACCGAGCGGCGTCCGGCCCTGTGGCGGGCTCCGTTCTCGGCGTACTACTACCGCGAGGTCGGCTACGCGCTCACCGGCCTGCCGGTGGCGATCGTCGGCTTCGCCGTCGCGGTCACGATGTTCTGCTTCGGCATCGGCACCTTCGTCACCGCGCTCGGCCTGCCCGTGCTGGGCGCCCTGACCGCCACGGCCCGCGGCTTCGGCCGGCTGGAGCGGGCCCGGGTGCGCGGCATGCTGGCCCTGGACGTCCCCGGCCCGGAGCCGGTGCGCCGGGTCCGCCAGGGCAGCTGGGGCGCGGTCACCGCGCGGCTGGCGGACGGGGCCGGCTGGAAGGCCGTGCTGTACCAGGTGCTGATGCTCCCCTGGGCGGTGTTCAGCTTCGCGGTGACGCTGGTGTTCCTGCTGCTCGGCTGGGCGGCGGCGCTCTACCCGCTGTACCACTGGGTCTTCCCGACCTACACCTCGTGGCACGGGTACCGGGTGTTCGACTTCTACGACAGCCACGACATCCGGCACGTGTACGAGATCGAGGCGCCCTGGCAGATCGCCGGGCTCTCGCTCTTCGGGGTGCTGCTGGTCTTCCTCACCACGCAGCTGGTCCGCGGCCTGACCAACGTCAACCGGGCCGCCGCCCAGGGCCTGCTCGGCCGCTGACCCCCTCGGCCCCACCCGGCCCACCCGGCCCTGACGGCCCCGACGGCCCCGCCCGCGTCCCGGAC
>NZ_JBHVET010000991.1:0-2476 GCF_042802135.1 Kitasatospora sp. NPDC057512 | reverse complement strand
GCGCGGGGCTCGGCGCCGGGGCCGTCGGGGTGCTGGTTCGGTAGCGGGTCAGTACAGCTGGTATCCGAGCTGGTCCACCACGAGGTGCAACGGGGCACCGCTGGCGTTGTAGAACGAGACCTTGCCGTCCTTCACGGGAACCACGACCTGGTTGGCGATGGTCTCGCCACGCAGGAAGTTCAGGTTCGACACGTTCGGTGCCTCGTCACCGTGCGGATACACGGTGAGGTGCCCCTCGTCGCCCGGCTCGGTGACCGTCACGTTCAGGGTCACCGCCGCGAGGTCCCCGAGATTGAGGGTCAGGGTGCCCCAGGCCGGGACAGCGGTCGTGCCGAAGGCGGGGTCACGGGTATCCATTCGCCGCCACGGGCCGTCGGCCCGATAGGTGACCTTGCCCTCGGTGGCGTAGTAACCGGCGAGGTCGGCTATCACATGAACGGTGCCGCCGGAGGCGTTGTAGAACGACACCTTGCCGTCCTTCACCGGCACCGTCACCAGGTTCGGAATCGTCCGCCCCGCCGTCCAGTTCAGATTGGACGCGTTCGGCGCCTCGTCACCGTGCGGGTACACGGTCAGGTGCCCGTCCTGCGTGGGGTCGGTCACCGTGACGTTCATCGTCACGGCCGTCACGCCCTCCGCCGGGACGCCCCCGACGCCGGCGACCTGGAGGTCCACGGTTCCCCAGGCCGGAACCGCCTTCGCGGTCGGCACGCCGATCGGCGCCCGGGTGTCCAGCAGCCGTGTCGGACCCTGCGGGTGGAACAACGAACCCTTCGGACTGTAGTAGCCGTCCAGGTCGGCGATCAGGTGCACGGTGCCGCCGGAGGCGTTGTAGAACGAGACCTTGCCGTCCTTCACCGGCACCGTCACCAGGTTCGGAATCGTCCGCCCCGCCGTCCAGTTCAGGTTCGACGAGTTCGGCGCCTCGTCACCGTGCGGGTACACGGTCAGGTGCCCGTCCTGCGTGGGGTCGGTCACCGTGACGTTCATCGTGACCGCGTCCACTCCGGATACCGGTACACCTGCGACGCCGGCGACCTGGAGGTCCACGGTTCCCCAGGCCGGAACCGCCTTCGCGGCGGGCACGCCGATCGGCGCCCGGGTGTCCAGCAGCCGCGTCGGACCGGCCGGGGTGAACGCGCTGCCGATGCCGAGCATCTCGACCGCGCCCCGGTCACGGATGCCGCTGCCCGTACCGGTGTTGACGACCCTCAGGTCGTCGACCGGGGCCCAGCCCCCGCGGTCGGTCGGCAGCATGCCCGGGGCGTTCTCGTCCGCCGAGTCGATCCGGTGGTCGACCGGGGCGTTCGGGCCCTTCGGCACGTTGGTCAGATCGACGAAGTCGTGCGCCCCCTGTCCGGTGGCCGCCGTGAACGCCTCCTGCGAGGTGTACGGGCTGCCAGCCCAGCTGTAGGCCGCGCCGCCACTGCGCGAATCGATCAGGTTGTAGTCGACTTTGGTGCCCGCGGTGGCGTTGGCCCCGACCGCGATCCCGGTGGCGGCGGCCGGGGTGTCGCAGGCCGCGTTCTGGTTCTTCGCGGTGTTCACCACGTTGTTCTCGACCACCGCACCGGTCGAGCCGCCGTCCAGCACGATCCCGGCGAAGCAGGACGAGTTGACGGTGTTGGCCACCACGACGGTGTTCGGCGCGTCCTTGACCAGGATCCCGGTCGCGTCGGCCGCGGAGCCGGACTGGACCTTGTTGGTGGTCACCACCGTGCCGGTGGAGCCGCCGTCCACGACGATCACCGGGCCCTGGCTGTAGCTGAAGTCGCCACGTCCGTAGAGCACCTGGTCGGAGCCGTTGGTGATGTGAACGCCACCGCCGCCGGTGACGTCGGTGTTGTCGAAGGAAACATCACGGGCGCCATCCACCAACACGCCGACCGTCCGGATGGCCGGAGCGATCTTGAGGCTCTCGAAGCGGACGTGCTGGGCACCCTTGACAGTGAGGCCCTTGGTCGGCTTTCCCAGGCTGCCGAACCAGGCTCCGCCCGGTTCTCCCTGGGTGTTCCTCGCCCGGAAGGTGATCGGCGCCTCGGCCGTGCCCGACCGGGTTACGGTCAAGTCCTCGTTGTAGCTTCCGTCGGCGATCTCCACCGTCTGTCCCGCCTGAACGACGGCCGCCGCCGCGCCCACCGAGCAGAACGGCGCCGCCTGGGTACCCGCGCCGCTGTCGGTGCAGTGCGCACCCGCGGCGTTGTTGACGTAGAGCGTGCTGCCGGCCGCGGCCGCGCCGCCCGCGGCGACGGCCGGCAGACCGACCGCCCCGAGCAGCGTCACACCGGCGGCGAGAGCCGTACGGAATCTGGAAATGGGAGCCCCCTGGGCTTTTCGAAGCATTTGTTAAGCATTTCGGCCTCCCAGCGTCGGGAAAAGATCGCATGGAGAGCGTGCGGATCATTCCACAGCGCCGAATCCCCCGCCAAGGAGGTTTCCGCGAACCTCCAGACCGGACGGCGACGGCCCCCGGAAC
>NZ_JBHVET010000990.1:0-2490 GCF_042802135.1 Kitasatospora sp. NPDC057512 | reverse complement strand
GGCCGGTCTGGACCGCGACGCCGCCGACCGTTGCTGGGCCCAGGCCCGCGAGGCGTACGCCGTCGGCCGGATCGCCACCGCCGAGGAGGCCGTCGCGGCCACCTGGCGCTGGCGCGACGGCCGGTTCCCCCGGCTGATCCACCTGTGCGGCCCCTCCGGCAGCGGCAAGAGCGGCTTCGCCGCCGGGCTCACCGGCGTGACCGCCCGGATCAGCCTGGACGACCTGCGCGCCGCCCGGGGCTCGCGCGCCGACCAGCGCGACAACGCCGAGGTGCTGCGCGAGGGCCTGGCCCGGCTGGACGCCGCCCTGGCCGCCGCCCCGACCCCTGGCCCTGGGGAATCCGCCGGCGCCCCTGGGGAATCCACCGGCGGCCCCGGGGAAACCGCCGGCGCCACCGCCGTCTGGGACGCCACCTCGCTCAACCGCCAGCAGCGCTCCCACGTCCACGCCGTCGCCCAGCGCCACGACGCCCTGGTCACCCAGGTGGTGCTGGTGGTCGGCGAGGAGGAGCTGCTGCGCCGCAACGCCGTCCGGCCGCACCCGGTGCCCGCCCAGGTGCTCACCGCGCAACTGCACCGCTTCGGCCCGCCCTACCCCGGCCAGGCGCACCGCACCTGGTACGTCGGCCCCGGTGGCGCCGTGGAGGACACCGCGGGCACGCTCGACGAGCAGGAGGACTGATGCGCCCCATCGAACAGATCTGCCAGCGCATCCGCTGGGACGCCCGCTTCGACCCGGCCCGGTTCACCCTGGGCGTGCGCCACCGCGACGACCGCACCGAGCGCGTCCCGCTGGAGGCCTTCACCGCCTCCGGCGAGATCCCCTGGCACCGGGTGCACTGGGTCGAGGCGGACGGCGTACGGGTCTGGGACCGCGCCTCGGGCGTGGACCTGCTCGACCGCACCGAGGCCGGGCGCCGCACCGTCCCACCGCTCCTGCCCGCGCCCTTCTTCACCGCGACCACCCCGTACGCCTGGCACCCGGACGGCGGCTGGCGACCCGCCGAGCCCACCGGGACCACGGAAGCCGTCACCACGGCCACCGAGGGCTCCCCCGCGGCCGGCGGCCTGCGCGTGGTCACCTGGAACACCCTGTGGGACCGCTACGACGCCGACCGGATCGCCACCGCCCGGCGCCGCCCGCTGCTGCTCGCCGCACTGGCGGCCGCCGACGCCGACGTCATCGCCCTCCAGGAGGTCGAGCCCGCCCTGATCGCCCTGCTGCTGGCCGCACCCTGGGTCCGCGCCGGGTACACCCTCGGCGCCGACCCGCTCGGGCCGGAGGTCGACGACCACGGCCTGCTGCTGCTCAGCCGGCTGCCGGTGCTGGCGGCCGGGCGGCACGCGCTGGGCCCGCACAAGGCCGTCACCGCCCTCGCGGTACGGGCCTCCGGCGCACCGCTGACCGTCGCCGCCGTCCACCTCAGCAGCGACCACTCACCGGACGGCGCCGACCGCCGCCGGGCCGAACTCGCCCGGCTGGCCGAGGGGTTGGCGGGTGTGGAGGGCGAGCTGCTGCTGCTCGGGGACTTCAACGACGGCCGCTCCGGCCCGGCGGGCCCGGCCGCCGCGCTCGGCCTGCGGGACGCCTGGGCCGAGGTGCACGGGCCGGCCGACGACACCCCCACCTTCGACCCGACGGCCAACCCGCTCGCCGCGGTCTCCTCGCTGACCGGCCGACCGGGCCGCCTGGACCGCGTCCTGCACCGCGCCGACAACACCCGCGCCACCGCGGCCGTCCTGCTCGGCGACCGCCCGGCCGAGGACGGGCTCCTGCCCTCCGACCACTACGGCGTGGCCGTCGACCTCCTCCTCGACACCGGCGACAGCCGCGACGACGACGGGGCCGCCGTCCTCGACGCCGCGCCCACCGCCCGCACCGCCGTCGCCTGGCTGCCGCCCCAGGAGCTCTGGCCGCCGATCCAGCGGCTGCGCGAGGCGTACGACCCGCAGCTGCGCCGCTGGCCCCCGCACGTCAACCTGCTGTTCGGCTTCGTCCCGGAGGCCGAGTTCGACCGCGCCCTGCCGCTGCTGGGCGCGGCCGCCGCCGAGGTGGCGCCGTTCACCGCCCGGCTGGAGGGCGTGCACACCTTCGGGCACCGCGAGGACGCCACCGTCTGGCTGGACCCGGCCGCCGCCTCCGCCGCGCCCTGGTCGGCACTGCGGCACGCGCTGGAACGGCGCTTCCCGCGCTGCCGGGGCCGGGCGGAGGGCTTCACCCCGCACCTGAGCCTCGGGCGCAGCACCGACCCGCAGCGGGTGGCCGCCGACTGCGCGGCCCGGCTGACCGGGGCCTCGGCCCGGGTCGGCGAGCTGGTGGTGCTCTCCCGCCGGGGCGCCGAGCCGATGCGGCCGCGCGCCGTGGTCCCGCTGGGGACCGGCGAGGTACGGCCGGTGCCCGAGCAGCCGCTCGCCTCACCGGCCCCGGAGCCGCCCGAACGCGCCGCAGCCGCAACGGAGTTGGCCCGCCGCATCGCGGCGGCCATGCCC
>NZ_JBHVET010000989.1:0-2493 GCF_042802135.1 Kitasatospora sp. NPDC057512 | reverse complement strand
GCCTCCGCTCCGCGGAGGGCGGCCTTCGATTTTTGTACGTTCCGGAGCAGCGCGGCCGGGGGGTCGCGGCGTAGGATCATCCGTCCGCTCGTTTTCCGGAGCCGGATTCCGCCGCTACCACCGAGGCCATGCAGAGCAACACGCCCACCACCCCCGCCACCGACCACGAGACCGTCCGCGCACGCGAGATCGCCGGTGAGCAGCAGCACCTCGACACCGTCTACCACCGGTTGGAGGAGAAGCTCGCCGAGGCCGAGTACATCCTGGAGGACGCCGCCAAGCGGGTCCAGGTCGGCACCCCCGGCGCGCTCGCCGAACGCGACGCCCAGGTCTACCGGGCCGGCGCCCACCTCCAGCGTCTGAACAACGAGTTCGAGGACTTCCTGTTCGGCCGGATCGACCTCCAGCGGGCCGACGCCCCGGAGGAGCACGGCATCCCGTCGAACACCCCGCTCGACCCGGCCGACCCGGCCGTCGCCGAGACCCTCCACATCGGCCGGCTGGGCGTGCTGGACGCCGAGTACGGCCCGCTGGTGATCGACTGGCGCGCGCCCGCCGCCGCCCCCTTCTACCGCGCCACCCCGGTCGAACCGGGCCGGGTGATCCGCCGCCGGGTGATCCGCTCCAAGGGCCGCAAGGTGATCGGCGTCGAGGACGACCTGCTGCGCCCCGACCTCACCCCGACCCTGGACGGCGAGGAGCTGGCGGTGGTCGGCGACGGCGCGCTGATGGCCTCGCTGGGCCGCGCCCGCAGCCACTCGATGCGCGACATCGTCTCCTCCATCCAGAAGGAGCAGGACGAGGTGATCCGCGCCGCCGCCGCGGGCGCCACCCTGGTCACCGGCGGCCCCGGCACCGGCAAGACCGCCGTCGCCCTGCACCGCGCCGCCTACCTGCTCTACCAGGACCGCCGCCGCTACGCCGGGGGCATCCTGGTGGTCTCGCCGACCGCGCTGCTGGTCTCGTACACCGAGGGCGTGCTGCCCTCGCTGGGCGAGGAGGGCCAGGTCGCCATCCGGGCGGTCGGCTCGCTGGTGGACGGCATCGAGGCGGACACCTACGACACCCCGGAGGCGGCCCGGGTCAAGGGCTCGGCCCGGATGGTCCAGCTGCTGCGCCGGGCCGCCCGCGCGGCGCTGGAGCTGGGCGCGCCGCAGGAGCTCAAGGTGGTCGCCCGGGGCGAGGTGCTGAAGCTGGACGCCTCCCGGCTGAAGGCCGTGCGCGGCAACGTGGTGGGCTCCGGCGGCACCCCGCTGAACCTGCTGCGCCCGCGCGCCCGCAGGCTGCTGCTGGACGCCCTGTGGCAGCAGGCCACCAGGGACCTGCCGAAGCCCGCGGACCACTACGCCCGCGAGCAGCGCCAGGAGGAGAAGGAGTCCTTCGACGAGTACGTCTCGGACGAGGCGCCGTTCCTGGACTTCCTGGACGCCTGGTGGCCGGCGCTGACCCCGCGCCGGGTGCTCGGCACGCTGCGGCAGCACCGGCACACCAACCGGATCGCCCGCCGGGCCGTCACCCCGGACGAGGCCAGGCTGCTGGCCGCCTCCTGGCGCCACCTGTCCGCGCAGGGCGAGGGCGCGCTGTCCGCGCACGACGTCGCGCTGATCGACGAGCTCCAGGTGCTGCTCGGCGAGCCGGCCCGCCCGAAGGTCCGCGAGGTGGACGCGGTGGACCTGCTGAGCGGCCTGGACGAGGTCACCACCTTCGCCGACCGCAGCGCCCGCCAGCGCGACCGCCAGCCGGTCGAGCGCACGGAGTACGCGCACATCATCGTGGACGAGGCGCAGGACCTCACCCCGATGCAGTGGCGGATGATCGGCCGCCGGGCCCGGATGGCCACCTGGACGATCGTCGGCGACCCGGCGCAGTCCTCCTGGCCGTTCCCGCAGGAGGCCCAGGCCGCGCTGGACGAGGTGCTGTCCGGCAAGCCGCGCCGCCGCTTCACGCTGACCGTGAACTACCGCAACCCGGCCGAGATCGCCGAGGTGGCGGCCAAGGTGCTGGCGCTGGCCGCGCCGGGCACCCCGTCGCCGAGCGCGGTGCGCCACGTCGGCGTGGAGCCGCGCTTCGCGGCCACCACCGACCCCGCGCCGGAGGCCTTCGGCAAGGCCGCCCGGGCCGAGCTGGAGCGGCTGCTGACCGAGGTGGACGGCACCGTGGCGATCGTGGTGCCGATGGACCGCCGGGGCGAGGCGGCCGGCTGGGCCGAGGGCCTGGGCGGGCGCGTGGTGGTGCTGGGCAGCCTGGAGGCCAAGGGCCTGGAGTACGACGCGACCGTGGTGGCCGACCCGACCGGCATCGCCGGCGAGTCGGAGGCCGGCCTGCGGGTGCTGTACGTGGCGCTGACCCGCGCGACCCAGCGGCTGACCGTGCTCTCCGGTCCGGACGACCTGCCGGACGCGGCCGGCGTGCCCGCGCTGCTGCACGGCTGACGGACCCTACGGGATCCGACCGGGCCCGACGGAAGAAGGCCCCTCACCGGATGGTGAGGGG
>NZ_JBHVET010000988.1:0-2493 GCF_042802135.1 Kitasatospora sp. NPDC057512 | reverse complement strand
CTCCCATCCCGGGGGATGGGAGCCTTCGGCGAGGGTCAGACGGTGGCGGTCTCGGGCGTCCGCGGGGCCGGGGTGTCGGCTGGGACTTCCTCGGTGCCGCGGGTGCGCAGGGCGAGGGGGATGCGCAGGGCGGCGATCCAGGTCAGGGCCGCGAGGAGCATGTGGAGGCCGACCATGAGCTCGGGGGCGTCGGTGAAGTACTGGATGAAGCCCAGGACGCCCTGGAGGAGGAGGACGGCGAGCAGTTCCTTGGTGCGGGACCTGGCCGGCTGGGGGGCCTTCACGGCGGCGAGGACGAAGATCGCCGCGATGGCCAGGCCCACGGACACGAACGCGAAGTCGGCGTGGAACTGGGCGAGGCGGTCGTAGTCGATCGGGATGCGCGGGACGATCTTGTTGTCCTTGGGCGTGCCCGGGTGGTGGCCGGCGCCGGTCACCAGGGTGCCGGCCGCGACGAGCAGGCCGATCACGGTGACCAGGACGTACGAGAGCTGGTGGACCGGGCGGGGCACCACGAGCTTCGGCGGGCCGTCGCCCTCCTTGGACCGCTCCCACATCAGCAGCGCGACCCAGACCAGGGCCATCGCGGCGATCATGTGCAGCGCCACGGTGTACGGGTTGAGGCCGGTCAGCACGGTGATGCCGCCGAGGACGGCGTTGCTCATCACCAGCCAGAACTGGGCCCAGCCGAGCCTGGTCATGCTGTGCCGCCAGGGCCGGTGGCAGCGGGCGGCCAGGATGGCCCAGCCGACGGCGGCGCTCAGCACGTAGGTGAGCATCCGGTTGGTGAACTCGACGACGCCGTGGAAGCCCATCTCGGCGGTGGGCGTCAGGCTCTCGTCGGTGCATCGGGGCCAGGTCGTACAGCCGAGGCCGGAGGCGGTGAGCCGGACGGCGCCGCCGGTGACGACGATCACCACGCTCATCACCAGCGCGGCGAACGTGGCACGCCGGACCATCTCGGCGGATGGCTGCCAGCGCTCGGCGAGCAGGGAGAAGGGATTAGGCACGCGGTCAATCGTAGGCGGCCTTACAGGCGATCTTGGGGCGGGGCGCGGCGGCGGGTGGCCGTGCGCGGTGGAGTTCCCGGCGGACGACACGCCGGGGCGGGACACGCGGACAAAGCGGGGCGGTTCGGTCAAGGAGGTGATTGGTCTTGACCAATCACCCGTTTGGCCGAAAGAGTGCGGATTGGTCCATACCTTTTTGAGGACCCCTCCCCCCATCTACGCCCGCACGCAAGCGGAGACCTGCACATGCGCATATCCATTTCCGCCGCCGCGCTCGCGGTAGGCGGCTCACTCGCACTGGCCGGGCTCGTCGCGCCGGCCGCCCAGGCCGTCGGCACCGACCAGGAGTGCCGCAGCCTCGGGGTCGCCAACCTCTACGGCGAGTTCATCGAGGGCGACGACACCCACACCCCCGACGCCGAGGGCGCGGTCGCGGTCGGCGGCAACGCCGACTTCACCGGCGGCTTCTCGGTCGGCCAGGAGCTCACCCAGGCAGAGGTGGACGCCCTCCCCGGCAAGAACGCCCTGGTCGTGGCCGGCAGGATCACCGGCCACAACACCCAGGTGATGAAGGGCAACGGCGTCTTCGGCTCCAAGGCCGACGGCGCGGTGGCCCAGGCCCACGCGGGCACCGTCAACCAGGGCCCCTCGCCGATCGACTTCAAGGCCGAGTTCGCCAAGCTGCGCGCCGCCGCCACCTCGCTGGCCGCCGTCCCGCAGACCGCCGGCGCCACCGTCCAGGCCGAGGGCGGCAAGCTGACGCTCACCGGCGGCGACGCGAAGTACAACAGCTTCACCGTCGACGCGGCGAAGCTCCAGGGCGCCAAGGACGTCTACCTCAAGGTGCCGGCCGGCGCGGTCACGGTGGTCACCGTGACCGGCGGCTCGTACGACATGGCGGCGGCCGGGACCACCGGCTTCCACCTGTGGGACGAGGGCAAGAAGGCCTTCGTGCTGGACGACAAGAACCAGAGCGCCGCCGGCGGGGCGATCCGGGCCAAGCTGCTCTGGAACTTCCCGACCGCCACCAAGGTGGTCAAGAACAGCCAGGCCGCCTGGGCCGGCACCGTGCTCGCGCCGAACGCCGCCTTCGACCTCGGCAGCGGCGGCCCGGTCAACGGCTCGGTGATCGCCGCCTCGCTGACCGGCAAGGGCGGCGCCGAGACGCACCACTACCCCTTCGCCGGCTGCTTGCCGGGCACCACCGTCCCGACGCCGTCCGGCACCCCGACGGTGCCGCCGACCGTCCCGCCGACCGTGCCGAGCGGCTCGCCGTCGGCCACGCCGAGCGCGTCGACCGCCCCGAGCGGCTCGGCGAGCCCCTCGGGCGGCCCGTCCGCTCCGACGAGCGGCAAGCCCAGCGCGAGCGGCAGCCCGTCGGCCGGCGGTTCGACGGCCGCTCCGACGGCCTCGGGCAGCCCGTCCGCCCAGCCGGACGCCGGGGGCAACCTGGCGCACACCGGCTCCGGTCCGGTGCTGCCGC
>NZ_JBHVET010000987.1:0-2496 GCF_042802135.1 Kitasatospora sp. NPDC057512 | reverse complement strand
GCGCCGGGGCCGTTCGCGTGTTTCCGCGAGCTGTGAAATCCGTCTTGGCACGGGCCCCGGGCCGTGGCAGGATCCGCTCCGCCTTCCAGCCGACCGGCTCCGGACGGCGGGGGGTCGAAAGCGTCATCCACGCTTCAAGTCGCCCACGGGGGGCTCCTGTGTCCAGATTCCGTACAGCGCTGGTCGTCGGCGTGACGCTGCTCGGGGCGGTCGGTCTGCCGGCCGTCTCCGCGGGCGGCGCGGCCGCGGACGGCAGCACGCTCTACGTCGACAACGCCGCGGGTGCGCACTGCACCGACAGCGGCACCGGTGCCCAGTCGGCGCCGTACTGCACCATCGGCGCGGCGGCGGCCGCCGTCCAGCCGGGCCAGACCGTGGACATCGCGGACGGCACGTACATCGAGGACCTGACCATCACCCGGTCGGGCAAGGCCGAGGCGCCGATCACCTTCCGCGCCGGCAGGACGCCCGACGAGAACAACGGCGGCGGCCTCACCAAGATCGGCACGGGGGACAGGCCCGTCAACGGGTTCGTCGTCCGGGGCGCCGAGCACGTCCGGTTCGAGAACCTGACCATCGCAACGGTCCCCCAGAAGGCGGCCGTGCTGGTGGACGGCGCCCGTGACGTGTCCTTCGACAACAGCTACCTCACCGGTGGAACCGGCATCCACGTCACCAACGGCTCCGACCGGGTGCTCCTCGGACACGGCGACATCGGAAGGGTGCAGGGCCCGGCGGTCACCGTGGACGGCGGTTCCACCGGGACGGTCGTCACCACCAACGTGCTCTGGCCCTACGCCGGGCCCGACATGACCGGGGTCCTGGTCAAGGACGCGCCGAACACCGTCGTGGTGGCCAACAACGTCACCTCGTCCTGCTTCGCCGGGATCGTGCTGGACGGCACCTCCTCCGGCGCGGTGGTCGAGAACAACCTGGTGAACACCGCCCTGTACGGCATGAATTCGTGCCGCGACCAGACCGCCCGCGCGACCGGGATCACCGTCGGCCCGAACGCCGTCGCGGGCACCAGGGTCGACTACAACGTGGTCGACCCGCGCGGCGGCGGCGCGGCCTACAGCTGGGCCGGGACGGCGTACGGCGACCAGCCGTCCTTCACCGCGGCCACCGGCCAGGGCGTACACGACTTCGTCGCCGTGTCGACGCTCCCGAAGGGCCCGGACGCGCCGCCGGACCACGTGACCGACTCGGCGGACGAGAACGCCCCGGGCATGCTGCCGACCGCCATCGGCGGCGTCGCCGCGGTGGACGACCCCAAGATCCCCAACACCGGTACGGGCAGCGGCATCCGCGACCGCGGCGCCTACGAGAACGCGGACGTCGGCAGCGCCTTCACCCCGGCGGGCCCGACGCGCCTGCTCGACACCCGCCAGCCGATCGGCGTGCCGACCGCGCAGCCCGTCCCCGCCGGGGGGACCGTGGACCTGCCCGTCACCGGCGTGGCCGGGGTCCCGGCGGTGGGGGTGACGGCGGTGACGCTGAACGTGACGGTCACCGAGCCGCAGGCCGACGGCCACCTCACGGTCTATCCGCACGGGGACGCGGCGCCGAGCTCGTCGAACCTCAACTGGACGGCGGGGCGGACGATTCCGAACCTGGTGACGGTGCCGGTCAAGGACGGCAAGGTGTCCTTCACCAACGCCTCCGGCGGCACGGTGCACCTGATCGCCGACCTCGCGGGCTACTACAGCCCCAAGGGTTCGCTGTTCCACGCCCAGGGCCCGACGCGGCTGTTGGACACCCGGGCGCCGATCGGCGTCCCGGCGGCGCAGGCCGTGCCGGCGTACGGCACCGTCGACCTCCCGGTGGCGGGCGTGGCGGGCGTGCCGGCGACCGGTCTCACCGCCGTGACGATGAACGTGACGGTGACCGAGCCACAGGCGGACGGGCACCTGACCGTCTACCCGCACGGGGACGCCACGCCGACCGCCTCCAACCTCAACTGGCCTGCCGGGAGGACGATTCCGAACCTGGTCACGGTGCCGGTGAAGGACGGCAAGGTGTCCTTCCAGAACGCCTCGGGCGGCACCGTGCACCTGATCGCCGACCTCGCCGGCTACTACACCGCCGAGGGCAAGGTCAGCTACCACCCCGACGGCCCCCACCGCTGGATGGACACCCGGGACCCGGCATTCCGGACACCGGCCGTCCCGGCCTGGGGCACCCTCGACCTGCCGATCCCGTACGGCCCGGCCGTCGCCGCGGTGACCCTGAACGTGACGGTCACCGAGCCGGGCACCGACGGGCACCTCACGGTCTACCCGCACGGCGACCCGGCGCCCAACGCCTCGAACCTGAACTTCCTGCCGGGCGAGACCATCCCCAACCAGGTGGTCGTGCCGGTGAAGGACGGCAAGGTCTCGTTCTACAACGCCAGCGGCGCCCCGCTGCACCTCGTGGTCGACGAGTTCGGCTACCAGTCGTACTGACCCCGCCCCCGTACGAACGGCCCCCGGAACCAGGCCCCGTGCCCGGTTC
>NZ_JBHVET010000986.1:0-2500 GCF_042802135.1 Kitasatospora sp. NPDC057512 | reverse complement strand
CTGCTGTGGCCCGCCGACGAGCCGTGGCCGCTGTGCCCGAGCAGCAGCCACCCGGGGGAGTGGGGCGGGCCCGCCACGGAGGGGCCGGTGCCGCTGGTCCCCGTCGTCCAGATCCACCGACGGGACGTGCCCCAACTCGCCTTCCCCGCCGGGACGGACCTGCTCCAGGTGCTCTGGTGCCCGTTCATCGTCGGTTGCTGCCCGACCGCGACGCCCCGGGTGCGCTGGCGGAGCTCCGAGGAGGTCGGCCCGGCCCTCGCCGCTGTGCCGCCGACCGTGGGCACCGCGCCCGAGGACAGCATCCCGGCGCCGTGCGTCCTGCACCCCGAGCCGGTGGTCGACTACCCGAGCTGGGACATGCCGGAGGGCCTGGGCCCGGAACTGAGCGTGCGGATGGAGGAGCTGCGGGCCCGCACCGGCCTGCGGTACGGCTACCACCTGGCCGAGGCCCCGGGGATCAAGCTCGGCGGGTACCCGAGCTGGACCCAGGAGCCCTGCTGGCCGGACTGCCCGACCTGCGGGCGGACGATGGAGCACCTCCTGACGGTGAGCAGCTGGGAGTACGACGGCGAGTCGTACCGCACCTGGCTCCCGCTGGAGGACCGGGACGACGAGACCGGCGAGGAGCGCCGGGACGCCGACGGCGGCCGGCGGGCGCACAGCCCCGCCGGGCTGATGATCGGGGACGCGGGCGGGGTGTACGTCTTCGAGTGCCGCTCGTGCCCGGACCGCCCGGTGGACCACCACTGGGACTGCTCCTGAGGAGCCGCCGCCCGGCCGTCCGCCCCCCCGGCGGGCCTCGGCGCCCGCCGGACCGGACGGGCAGGTCGGAGCCCTTCTCCGGGCCTAGGTCTCCGGCCCGTTACGCGGCGGGGGAGTCCCCGCCTACCGTCCTTGCCGTGGATACGACGGACGCGACGGACACGACAGGCGTTCTGGACGAGGCGCTCCAACGGCTGCACGCCTCCGGGCCCGAGCGGCTCGGGCGGCTCACCAACCACGCGCCGATGGCCGTGGAGGCCCTCGCCGCCCACGGGCAGGCGCGGTCGGTGCACCGCTGGCTCGACCAGTACGCGCGCAAGCTGGAGGACTTCCCGCCGCGCGTCGAGCCGGTCACGGCCACCAACTGGCGTACGGCGCTCGGCGATCCGAGCCGCGCGGCCGACTGGATCGACCACTTCGGGCGCCAACTCGCCGACCACCCCTGGCGCGAGGTGCTCGCCCGCTGGTGGCCCCGGCTGCTGCCCGGCCTGTACGGCGGCTCCACCCACCCGGTGATCCGCGTGGGGCACGCCGTGCGCACCCTGCTGTCCGGCGGCGAGGCCACCGGACCCCGGCTGGCCGAACTCGCCCATGGCCTCGGCTACTGGGCCGCCCGCCACCGGCCCGTCGCAGCCCTCGCCACGCTCCCCGGCGCCGTCGGAGCGGCTGACGCTCTCGACGCGGTGGTGCCCATCGCCGTCCAGGACGGCGGCTTCCCCGCCCGGCTCGACCGCGTCACCGCCCTGCCGGCGTGGACGGCCGCCGGGGTCACGCGGCCGCAGGAGGCGGCCGACCGCCTCGCGGAACTCGTACGGGCGGCGACCCACCGCTACGCCGCGTACGGGCACGGCGAGGAGACCATGCTCGTCCACGCCGCCACCGCCCCCAACGCCGTGCTGCGCGCCCTGCCCGCGCTTCCGCCGGAGCTGTGGCCGGCCAGTCTGCGGGCGGCCTGGACGGCGTCGGCGGCGGTCACCGCGATGTACGCGCCGACCGAGCCGGCGGCCTGCACCCCGCCAGGCACCCTCGTCCCCGAGGAGGTCTTCGAGCGGGCGCTGGCGCACGGCGACGAGCATGTGATCAAGCTGGCGGACACCGCCCTCGACGTCGGCGACGCACCCGCCCTGGCGGCGGCGCTGCGCGCCGTGGAGCTGAGCGCCCCGCTGGGGTGAGACGTGGCGGGGGCCGGACTCGGAGAGGAAATCGGCACCGAGCGGCGTCGTCGGATCCGGCGGCTTGAACGTGTACACCGGGGCGGCAACTCCCCGATGGCGCATGCCCTCCGACCCGCTGGCCCCGTCGACCCCTCCGACCGCTCCGACTCCGACGGCCCCGACGGCCCCGCCTCCAGGGCTGCTTCCGGCAACCCCGCCGCAGTCCCGCAGGACGGCATGCCCTCCGAAGAACGGCGCCGCCACCGGGTGCTCCGCAACCGCGCACCCCACCACCTTCACCGCGAAGGAGTCCTGACCATGCGGAAGCTCATCATCGACCTGGTCGAGCGCACCGTCGCCACGTACGCCGTGGCGTTCCTCGGCCTGCTGCTGGCCGACAAGTTCGACCTCACATCGATCGGCTCGCTCAAGGCGGCGGCGGTCGCGGCGCTGCCGGCGGCCCTGACCGTGCTCAAGGGCGCGGTGGCGACCCGCATCGGCGACCCGGACTCGGCCGCCCTGCTGGGCCGCGGCAGCCGCGAGTAGTCGCGCCGACAGACGGAGGGGGCGGGGCGCCATCCGGC
>NZ_JBHVET010000985.1:0-2507 GCF_042802135.1 Kitasatospora sp. NPDC057512 | reverse complement strand
ACGCTCGGCGATCCCGTCGACGGACTCCCGCAGCCCCGAACTCGACACCACCAGACCCACACCCGCCTCGGCCACCACCAACGCCGACCGCTCCCTCGGGAACTCCGGATCCAACAGCGTGTAACCACCACCCGCCTTCAACACACCCAACAACGCCACCACCAGATCCGCCCCACGCCCCAGGCAGACCCCCACCAACCCACCCCGCACCAGACCGGACTCCACCAACCGCGCAGCCATCCGATCCGACAGAACATCCAACTCCCCGTACGACAACCGGCGATCACCATCCACCACCGCCACCGCACCCGGAGCCCGCACCACCTGCTCCCCGAACAACCCCGACACCGTCCCCACCGGCACCGGACCCCCACCACCACCACCCCACCCCGACACGATCAACTCACGCTCACCACCCACCAACACCTCAACCGACCCCACCAACTGCCCCGGATCCGCGACCATCGCGGCCAGCACCTGACGCAGGCGCTCCGTGAAGGTGGTGACGGTGTCGTGATCGAAGAGGTCGGCGGCGTAGCGCAGTTCGGCCCGGATACCGGCCGGCCTGTTGGCGTCGTCGTGGTGCTCGGAGAAGCTCAGGTTGAGATCGAACCGGGCCGGGGCGGCGACCGGGCACTCCGACTCCACGACCACGCCCGGGAGTCGGAGACTGCACTGGCTGTTGTTCTGCAGGACCAGCATCACCTGGAACAGCGGATGCACCGAAGCCGAGCGGACGGGGTTCAGCTCCTCCACCAGGCGCTCGAACGGCAGGTCCTGGTGCGTGAACGCTGCCAGATCCGTGTCCCGGACCCGAGCCAGCAGCTCACCGAAGGTCGGCGCACCCGACACATCCGTCCGCAGCACCAGCGTGTTCACGAAGAACCCGACCAGGTCGTCCAACGCCTCGTCCGAACGCCCCGCCACCACCGTGCCGATCGGAATGTCCGTCCCCGCGCCCAACCGCGACAACAGAGCCGCCAGGCCCGCATGCAACACCATGAACAGCGTCACACCATGCCGACGCGCCAACCCCTCCAACTCCGCGTGCAGCCCCGCGTCCAGCCCGAACTCCACCAGACCACCCGCACGCGAAGCCACCCCCGACCGCGGCCGGTCCAACGGCAGCGCCACCTCCTGCGGCGCATCCCGCAACACCTCCGACCAGTACGCCAACTGCCGCTCCAGGACTCCGCCCAACAGACCCTGCTGCCACAGCGTGTAATCGGCGTACTGCACCGGCAACGGCGACCACCCCGGAGCAACCCCGGCCAACCGAGCCCGATACGCCGACGCCACCCCCTCCCACAACGGCTCCATCGACCAACCATCACTCGCGATGTGGTGCAAGGTCACCACCAGCACCGACTCACCCTCGCCGAGCCTGAACAGCACCACCCGCAACGGCAGCCCGGTGGACAGGTTGAACGCGGCAAGGGCCTCGGCCGAGATCCGCTCCGCCAGCTCCTCCGCCGTGCACGGCTCGGCCCTGAACGGCACCTCGACCTCCCCGACGGGCAGCACCACCTGGCGGGGCCGGCCGTCGACCGCCGGATAGACCGTCCGCAGCGCCTCGTGCCGGCCGACCACATCACCGATCGCCTGCCGCAGCGCCTCGACGTCCACCGCGCCGTGCAGGCGGAACGCGAACGGACTGTTGTACGTCGCGGAAGCCCCCTCCAACTGGTCCAGGAACCACAGCCGCTGCTGGGCGAACGACAGCGGCAGCACCTCCGGCCGCTCCCCCGCCACCAACGCCGGACGCGCCGGACGCCCCTCCTTCAGCTTCTCGGCGACGCCGACGACCGTGGACGCGTCGAACAGGTCACGGATGCCGAGCTCCGCGCCGAAGGTGCTGCGGATCCGGCTGATCAGCCGGGCCGCGAGGAGCGAGTGCCCGCCCAGGGCGAAGAAGTCGTCGTCGATCCCCACCGACGGCAGGCCCAGCACCTCCGCGAACACCGCGCACAGGATCTCCTCCTGCGCGGAACGCGGCGCCCGACCACTCGACTCGACGGCAGTGGCGGCAGGCGCGGGCAGCGCACGCTGGTCCAGCTTGCCGTTCGGCGTGATCGGCAGCGCCTCCAGCACCACCACCGCCGACGGCACCATGTGACGCGGCAGACGGCCCACGGCGAAACGCCGCAGGTCGTCGGGATCGACCTCCCTACCCGCGACCGGCACCACGTAGCCGACCAGGCGCTTGTCTCCCGGCCGGTCCTCGCGCGCCACCACGGCGGCTTGCGCCACCGCCTCGTGCGCCAACAGCACCGCCGCGACCTCACCCGGCTCGACCCGGAAACCCCGGATCTTCACCTGGTCGTCCGCACGCCCCACATACTCCAGCACCCCGTCCACACGCCAACGACCCAAGTCACCCGTCCGGTACATCCGTTCACCCGCCACACCCAGCGGATTCGCCACGAACCGCTCCGCCGTCAACCCCGCCCGACCCACATACCCGTGCGCCAGACCAGCCCCCGCCGCATACACCTCACCCACCACAC
>NZ_JBHVET010000984.1:0-2512 GCF_042802135.1 Kitasatospora sp. NPDC057512 | reverse complement strand
GCACTAACCGCGGCAGTTGCTTCGAGGTGGATCCCGGATGGCCGACGACGGCTTCAGCATCAGCGACATCTACGCCCTGGGCAACCAGTGGATCGAGCTGGGCACCACGGTGTACGCGGCCCGGTACGGCACCAGCATGGCCATGGACAAGTTCCAGTGGACCGGCGACGGCATGGTCGCCGCGCACGAGGCCTGGAACCTCGTCGGCAACAGCGTGCTCGACCCGGCGGTCACCACCTGCTGGAAGATCGGCGACGCCATCAACGACTACGGTCGGGCACTGGAGAAGATCATGGCCGCCGAGCAGAAGGCCGCCAACGCGGCCGGGCTGGCCAGCATCATCGCCACCATCCTCGGGTTCGTCCTCCCGTTCGGCCTGGGCTTCCTGGCCAAGCTGATCGCGCCGCTCCTCGAAGGCCTCATCACCCTCATCACCAACATCCTGAGGACGATCGGCGAGAGCCTGCAGACCATCCTCAACATCGGCGCCTTCATCGGCGGCGCCGTGGCCGGCGGCCTGCTCCAGCTGGGCACCGACCTGCTGGCCCAGCTGATCGCCGACAAGATCTACGACGTCCCGTTCGAGATCGACTGGGCCGCCGAGGGCATGAGCATGGGCTTCGGGGCCGCCTTCGGCGGCCTCGCGGGCCTGGCCGGCCTGCGCGGACCCAAGGAGGTCGGGATCGGCGGCGGCCCCAAGGGCGTCGGGGGCAAGGGCGTGACCCCGCCGAAGGTCGACCCGCCCGGCGTGAAGCCCCCGGCCACCGAGCACCTCCCGCTGCCGGGGCGCGGCTCCGTGCCGCTGCCGGAAGGGCCGGGACACATCGGCGGAGTCACCCCGGGCGGCATCGGCAAGGTCCCGCCGCCGGAGCTGTTCCCGGGCGGCGGCAAGCCGCTGGGCGCCGAACCGGGCAGCGTGCCGCCGGGACGCTCGCCCGTCGCCCCCGGCGGGGTGGAGCCCCCCAAGACCGGGATCCCCCACGAGGCCCCCGGCACCACCCCGCCCGGCCCGCCCAGGACCACGACGCCCGGCCGGGGCCCCGAGCCGGTGACCCGGGAGCCCGGCCAGCTCAACCCGTCGGGAACGCACCAGCCGACCCCCGGCGGCCAGGTGAAGCCCGGGACCGGAGTGCACGAGCCCGGGGCGGGCGGGATCGGCAACGTCGCCCCGCCGAAGAGCACCGGCGGCCAGATCGGCGGCCCGGAGACGCACGGGCCGCTGAACGGCAAGGACGGCTCGCTGCCCGACCTCACCTCGCGCTCCGTCAACGAGACGGGCGGGAACGGCGGTTCGCGCGGCAACGTCGTCGGCAACGGCAACGGTGCCGGCAACGGCGCGCGGCCCGGTCCGACCGAGCAGAATCCGGGCCACACCCAGTCCGAGACGCCCCTCGACAACCAGACCTACAAGGCCTCCTTCGACCGGCAGCCCGGCGGAACGCGGACCGGCGGCGACCTCGGCGCCAACGGCCGGCCGTCCTCGGTCTCCGCCCGCGTCGAGGGCGACAACCCCGTCGTGACCACGGACCGCAACTCGCTCTCCGCGAAGGCACCCGGAAACCACGACGGCCTCCCCGGGGGCAACAACAACCGGCCCGAGGGCGTCAAGCAGCCCCTCAAGGAGGGCGCGGAGGCGCCCACGAACACGCAGCGGACCGCCACCGGAGGCGGCACCACCCCCCGCGACACCCCGCTGGAGCCGATGCGGGACAACGGGAAGCCCGGCGGCTCCTCCGGCTCCGTGCCCAAGGGCAACGAGCGGACCAACCAGTCGACCGGGGGGCAGAAGCCCTTGCCGCGGGAACTGGAGCCCCAGGCACCGGAGAACAGCAACAGGCAGTCGTCGACCGCCTCCTCGGCGAAGGAGCCCGAGGGCAGCACCAACGGGGCGAAGCAGACCACCTCCGAGAGCACGGCCCCGGGCAAGGGAAACCGGCCGACCTCGGAGCAGACCCGGCAGAACGGCCAGCAGGAGGGGACGACCGGGAAGTCGGAGGGTGCGGCGCCGAAGAAGCCCTCGACGCGGCCGTTCGGCGCCAAGAAGATGATGACCTTCTCCGAGCTCAACGCGGAGGGGTCGGGGCCGAGGAGCAACACCGCGGAGGCGGGGATGCGACCCGGTGGCTCCAACGTGGAGACCATCAGCGGCGTCAAGCAGTCCGAACACGGGGCGGGCGGCTCGACCAAGGGTGGGTCGTCGACGGAGAAGCCGTCGGTTGATCGGGGTGCGGGGTATCGGCTTGATGGGAAGAAGCCGGGTAGTGAGTCGCAGGTGACTCAGGAGCCGACGAAGGGTGGGTCGTCGACGGAGAAGCCGTCGGTTGATCGGGGTGCGGGGTATCGGCTTGACGGGAAGAAGCCGGGTAGTGAGTCGCAGGTGACCCAGGAGCCGACGAAGGGTGGGTCGTCGACGGAGAAGCCGTCGGTTGATCGGGGTACGGGGTATCGACTTGACGGGAAGAAGCCGGGTAGCGAGCCGCAGGTGACCCAGGAGCCGACGAAGGGTGGGGCG
>NZ_JBHVET010000983.1:0-2513 GCF_042802135.1 Kitasatospora sp. NPDC057512 | reverse complement strand
GCCCGAGATCTCGCTCGGCTTCCCGCCGCCCTTCGGCGGCTCGCAGCGGCTGCCCCGGCACGTGGGCCGCAAGCGCGGCCTGGAAATGATTCTCACCGGTGACCCGATCCCGGCCGCCCGCGCCGCCGAGATCGGCCTGGTCAACTCGGTCGTCCCGGCGGACGAACTGCTGGACACCGCACGGGACCTGGCCGAGCGGATCGTCCGGCACGCGCCGACCGCCGTGGCCGCCTGCCTGCGGGCGGTGACCCGGGGCATCAACCTGCCGATCGACGAGGGGCTCGCGGTGGAGGCGGCGGCCTTCGCGGCGACCGTGCCGACGGACGGCGTGCGGGACGGGATCCGGCGCTTCCTGGACCGCTCCTCCTCCGGTGAGCGTTCGTCCGCCGGCGCGGACTCCTGAGGCGGTACCGGGAAATCCGTTGTCGGAGCGCGGCCGAGGGGCTGATCATGGCGGGATGTCGGATCTACTTGCCCGCGTGACCGCC
This sequence comes from Kitasatospora sp. NPDC057512, assembly GCF_042802135.1. Taxonomy (NCBI): domain Bacteria; kingdom Bacillati; phylum Actinomycetota; class Actinomycetes; order Kitasatosporales; family Streptomycetaceae; genus Kitasatospora; species Kitasatospora sp. NPDC057512. The sequence goes on along the minus strand of NZ_JBHVET010000983.1, from coordinate 2,025 downwards.
TTCCAGGCCGCCTTCGCCCGCCGCCAGGCGGCGGAGACCGTCGAACTGCCGGATTTCCCGGGAGTGTTCGCCGTCCGGGACGCGGCGTTCGGCCGATCGGAGGAGCACAACCAGCTGATCGTCGAGGGTCCGGGCACCGACCCGGCGGTGCTGCCCGAGCTGGCCGCCCGGTGGCTGGGGCGCCGCCACCGGTACCGCGTCACGGTGCTGGACCCGGAGTTGGGTGAGCGGGCCGCCCCGGTGCTGGCGGCGGCGGGATGGGAGCGGGAGAGCGTGGTGGTCCTGGCCCGGTCGACGCGCGGCTGCCGACGGCCCGAACCGGCCGCGCTCCCCGTCGAGTTGGCCGAGATGCGGGAGGCGGTGCTGCGGCAGCAGGGGGAGTGGTTCGAGGACGAGGAGCTCGCCCGGCAGCTCACCGACCGCCGTTCCGTCCGGCTGCGCGGTGCCGAGCGGGTGCACTTCCTGGCCGCGCGGACGCCGGCCGGCGAGGTCGCGGCCTGGAGCGACCTCTACCTCGAACCGGCCGTCGGGCTCGGACAGTTGGAGGACCTGGTGACCGGTTCGCGGCACCGCGGCGCGGGGCACGGCGACACCCTGCTGGCGACCGGCCTGGCGCTGGCGGCCGAGGCCGGCGTTCCGCAGCTGTTCCTGCTCGCGGACGCGGTGGACTGGCCGCGCGAGTGGTACGGCCGCCGGGGCTTCGAGGAGATCGGGCGCGGCCACTCGTTCCACGGTCGATGACGGGTCGATGACGGTCGGGCGCAGGGCGACGGCAGGCGGGGTCAGGCCGTCTCCGGTCCGACGGCCGGCGCGGTGTCGCGGCCGCAGTGGGCGGCGACGGTGTCGGCGAAGGCGCGGGCGAGCGGGCCGAGGTTCTCCCAGTCCCGGACGGCCCACCCGGCGGTGAGGGCGGGCAGGTCGGGCAGCGGGAGCAGCCGCAGGCCGGGGTGGCCGGGGCCCTGCCACTGCGGGAGGGCCGGGACGACGGCGTGGCCGAGGCCGAGTTCGGCGAGCAGGATCGCGGTGTCCCAGTCCGCGACGCTGGTGTCGAAGACCGGCCGGATGCCCGACTTCCCCAGCCAGGACTCGACCTGGGAGCGGGAGACGGAGTTCTGCGGCAGTCCGATCAGCCGGGCGTCCTGGAGGTCGGCGGGCGAGATCCGGTCCCGGGCGGCGAGCGGGTCGCCCGCCGTGACCGCGAGCACCCAGGGCAGGTCGACCACCGGCTGCTGGTCGATGCCCCGGGCCGGGACGCCGAGGGTGATCCAGGCGAGGTCGACCCGGCCGGCGGTGAGCGACTCCAGGCAGCTGCGGCTGGAGACCTCGGTCTGGAACTCCAGGCTGACGCGGGGGAAGCGTCGCCGGAAGTCCACCACGGCCGCGGACATGAAGTGCCGGATGCTGGTGGCCCCGGTGGTGATTCGTACGGATCCGCCCTCACCGCGCGCGAGTTCGGCGATCCGGTGCAGCGCGTGGTCGATGCCGCCGAGGCCGGCGGCGACCGCCGTGCGCAGCAGGCTTCCCGCCGTGGTGGGGACGACCCCGCGCGGGTGGCGCTCGATCAGGGCGAGGCCGACCTCCCGTTCGAGCCGCTTCACGTGCTGGCTGACGGCGGACTGGGTGCAGTTCAGCTCGCGGGCCACGGCGCTGAGCGAGCCGGCCCGGCAGACCGCGGCGAATACGCGGAGGTCGTCAATGGTCACGGAGACCCAAGGTATTGCTTGGAGGGGCCCCAGTAAATCGGCGGATTGACTTGGGTGTCGTGCGGGATCGATCATCGAACCAGGGCCCAGGGCGGCAACCCGCCCGCTGCCTCCGCCGGCGTTCCGGACGCTGTGGCGGGAGCGGCGGGCGGGTGTCGACCCGCATCTGTGCAAGAGCAGTTCCATGCAAGAGCAGTTCCGTGCAAGAGCGGTGAGGTACGTCGGAGGGGGAGCGGGCGGGCGGTGCGCCGGTGCTCGGGGTGCGTCGTGCGTGAGCGCTCGCCGGGGCGCGGGTGGAGCGGGTGTCCGCGCCGGGTGGAAC
>NZ_JBHVET010000982.1:0-2514 GCF_042802135.1 Kitasatospora sp. NPDC057512 | reverse complement strand
AGCCGCCCGCGGGCCCGGGGGCCGGTGGTGTGCGGGGCGGGGGCGCGGGTGCCGGCCAGCGCGGCGACGCCGCCGGCGACCAGGCCGAGCGCGGCGGCCACGGCGAGTGCGGCGCGGCGCCTGAAGGGAGGACGTGCGGTGTGCTGTGGGGGAAGAGCGCGTTCCATCGGAAACCTTTCCAGGACACGGCAGTGGGGGAGGCGGGCCTGCTCACGCCGGGTGTGGGGGTGGCGTGGCGGCCGAACGGGCCGTCGGCGGCGGGTGGTTGCCGAAGGCCCTCACTGGTATAGACCTGTCAGGGAGGGCGGTCAACCCCAAAGAGGTCAAAGCGCACCCGGTCGGCTGACAGGCCCTAGAGTTGACGGGTGGCCAAGGAGAACACGAACCGCGTGGACGGGCAGGTGCGCGCCGGCGCCATCATCCAGGCGCACACCATCGAGCAGCTGAACCTGACCCAGCAGGCGCCGCCCGCCGTGCCCTGGCAGCTGCCGCCCGAACCGCGCCACTTCGCGGACCGCACCGGCGAGCAGGAGCGGGTCCTCGCCGCCACGTCCGAGACGCCGGAGGCCGGCGGCCCGCTGGTGGTCGCCCTCAGCGGCATGGGCGGCATCGGCAAGACCGCCCTCGGCTTCCAGCTCGCCCGCTCCCTGCGCAGGCACGGCCGCTGCCCGGACGGCATCCTCCACCTCGATCTCGACGACCTGCGGCGGGACGGCACCGTCGAGCTGGCCGACGCCCTCGGCGAGCTGACCCGCGGCCTCGACCCCGACGCGGCGCTCCCGCCCGGCTACGCCGACCGGCGCCGGCGCTACTGGACCGCCAGCCAGGACAAGCGCCTGGTGCTCGTCCTCGACAACGCCCGCAGCGGCGCCGAGGTGCTGCCGTTGCTGCCCTCCTCGGCCGGCGGCGTCGTCATCGTCACCAGCCACGGCCGCCTCCACGACCTCGACGGCGCCCGCGCCGTCGAACTGCCGCTCGGCCCGCTCGGCGGTGAGGACGCCACCGGCCTGCTGCGCGCCACCGTCTCCGACCCCCGGCTCGCCGCCGACCCCGAGGCCGCCGCCGAACTCGCCCGCCGCTGCGCCGGACTGCCCGCGGCGCTGCACGTCGCCGGGCGCTGGGTCAGCCGGTACCGCAACCGCGAACTGAGCAGGCTCATCGACGAGTTGACCGTCGAGCTGGACCGGGAAGGGGTGCCCGTGGTGGAGGCCGTCTGGGACGCCGCGTACGCCGCCCTGCCGCCCGGAGCGGCCCGGCTCTACCGGCTGCTGCCGCACCACCCGGGGCCGGTGGTCACGGTCGGGGCCGCCGCCGCTCTGCTGGGCGGCGGTGCGGAGGCCGCCGCGGACGCGCTGGACGAGCTGGACGATGCGGGGCTGCTGCTCCCGAGACCGGACGGGCGGGGGCTGCACGACCTGATCCGCGGGCACGCGGCGCGGCGGGCGGACGCCGCCGGAGACGACGCCCCGGCCGCCCGGCGCCGACTGGTCCGCTGGTACCGGCGGCAGGCCGCCCGCGCGGACCTGACCGCGGCCGGACCCCGCCTGGTGGTGGCCCGGCCGCCGGTCGAGGAGCCGGGGCTCGCCGAGGCGCCCGACGTGCCGTTCGCCTCCCGCCTCGACGCCCTGCACTGGCTGGAGCGGGAACACCTCGCCCTCTACGGCTGCGTGCGGATCGCGTACGAGGACGGCCTGGACGCCGACGCCGTCGCCCTGTGCGAACCGCTCTGGACGCACTTCCTCGACCACCAGCACTACGCCGACGTGATCGACGCCTTCGGCCTCGGCGTGGCCGGCGCCGACCGCTCCGAGGACCCGCTCGCCGTCGTCCGGATGCGCTGCCAGCTCGCCCGCCCGCTCTGGGAGCAGCGCCGGTACGCCGAGGCCGCCGAGCAGCTGCGGATCGCCGTGGGGCGGGCCCGGCTGCTCGGCTCCTCCGAGCAGGAGCGCAAACTCCGGGCCTCCGCCGTCGAGTTCCGCGGCAAGCTGGCCTCCGTCCAGGGTGACTGGGCCGCCGCCGTCCCCGACTTCGAGGCGGCCCGGGTCGAGCACCTCGCGATCGGGAACCGCTACGGGGCGATGCTCCAGACCTACCTGCTCGGTCGCGCGGCCCTCGCCCTCGGCGACCCCGGCCGCGCCGTCGCCCTGCTGAGCGAGGCGCACCGGGAGGCCACCGAGCTCGGCCGCGAGCGCATGACCTCGCGGACCGGGTTCGAACTCGCCACCGCGCTGCGGGCGGCCGGGCGGCCGACGGAGGCCGCGCCGCTGTACCTGGCCGCCCTCGACGGCGCCCGCGCCCGGCGGTCGGCCGCCGACGAGCTGCGGGTGCTGGACGCGCTGGCGGACTTCCACCAGGAACTCGGCGAGGGCGACGCGGCGGCCGGCTACCGGGCGGAGGCGGATCGGCTGCGGGGGTAGTCGACCCCGTCGGGCCTTGGGCCAGCCCTCCCGGGGGTAGAGCGCGGCGGCGGAGACCTCGGTGCCGGCCGGCACGGCGCGGACGGCCGTCCCGGTG
>NZ_JBHVET010000981.1:0-2515 GCF_042802135.1 Kitasatospora sp. NPDC057512 | reverse complement strand
GGGCTTCCTCCTGCCGCGCCTACTGCCCGTCCGGGTCGAGCAGACCCCGCCGGTACGCCGGGACGAGGTTCTGCGGGACGAGCATCTCCCGGCCGTTCAGGGTGATCGCGACCAGCTTCGGGGGCGTCGCCCGCCACTGGGCCCGGCGGTGCCGGGTGTTGCCGCGGGAGGTCTTGCGCTTGGGTACGGCCATCGCGGGCTCCTTCTCGGGTGGTGTTGTCGAACGTGTCGTCGAGCGGTGCTACCGGGAGGCGTACGGGAGGAGGGCCGTCTCCCGGGCGTTCTTGATCGCCCGGGCCACCGCCCGCTGCTGCCGGGCGGTGAGCCGGGTGACCCGGCGGCTGCGGATCTTGCCGCGGTCGGAGACGAAGCGGCGCAGCAGGTCGGTGTCCTTGTAGTCGATGTACTCGATGCCCGCCGCTAGCAGCGGGTTGGGCCGGGGCTTCGGCGGGGCGGGTCGTTTGCGCACGGGAGGGCGCTCCTTCAGTGGACGGGGTCGAGCAGGTCCTGGAAGGCGTCGGGCAGGGCCTTCCAGCCGGGTTCGCCGGCGGCGAGTTCGGCGTCGGTGAGCAGGCAGGAGTCGAGCAGGTCGGTGACGCCGTCGACGTCCAGCCCCTCGGCGGTGAAGCTGAGCTGCTGCACCCGGTCGCCGTGCCGGGGGTGCCAGTCGAGGGCGGCGGCGGCCCGGCGCGCGGGCGGGTAGAGGTCCCAGGCCGCGTCGGGCAGGGAGGTGAGCCAGGGCCCGCACTCCTCGACCGCGAGGTTCGCCCCGGCGGCGTCCCAGGCGAGTATCAGATCGGGCCGGTTGGCCAGCCAGAACCGGCCGCGGCTGCGCTGCGCCGCCGGGACGAGCAGTTCCAGCGCCCGGTGCAGCCGCTCGGGGTGGAGCGGTCGGCGGCGCTCCCACAGCAGGGTGGCGACGCCCGCCTCGTCCCGTTCCTGCGGCAGCAGCGCGAGCGCCGGGTTGACCCGGTCGCGGGCGGCGGCCACGTCGAAGCCGCCGAGCGCGGCCCGGGTGAGCGCTCCGGTGCCGAGCCGGACGGTCCGGGCGGTGGCGTGCAGCTGGCGCAGGAGGGCGAGCCCCGGCGCGTGCGCCGCGGCGCGCGGTACGGCGAGCGTGCCGGCGTACTCGATCTGGTGGGCGAGCGCCTCGGCGCGGGTCCGGTCGTCGCGCGAGGCGGTCTGTTCGCCGTGCTCCACCAGGTCGTCGGGGACGGAGAGCTCGCCGATCAGCCGGTCCGGGTCGACGGCGGTGACCACGCCCGCCAGTTCGACGGCGTCGTCGAGCCGCCGCCCGTCCACCTCTCCGCCGGCGATCACCTCGACTGCGGGGTGCGGGTCGCTGCCGCCCCACAGTTCGACGATCGCCAGTCCGTACCGGCCGCCGTCGGCGAGCTCCAGCAGCCGGGGCAGCAGGTCCTCGCGCAGGGCGCAGCACGGGCAGTCGTTCACCAGCGGTACGTCGGCCACGTCGAAGGCCCCCGCGGCGTCGCGCAGTTCGCGGCGGACGGTGCCGAGCGCGGCGTCCCGCAGGTCGTGGTGCAGGACCACGGCGTCCACCGCGGCCGCCGCCAGTTCCCCGACCGCGGCCCGGCGCTGCTCCGCGTGCAGGCCGGCGACCACCACCACCGGCAGCCTGGTCCCGTCCACGGCGCTCACCAGCTCGCCTTGCGGACGCCGGGCAGGTGCCCGGCGTGGGCGTGCGCGCGCAGGTTGACCCGGGAGAGGCCGAAGGCCCGCAGGTAGCCGCGGGGCCGGCCGTCCACGGCGTCCCGGTTGCGGACCCGGGTGGCGCTGGCGTCGCGCGGCTGGCGGGCGAGCTCGGCCTGGGCGGCGGCGCGCTCGGCGGGGCCGGTGCCGGGGTGGGCGATGATCCGCTTGAGCTCGGCCCGGCGCTCGGCGTAGCGGGCGACGACGGCGCGCCGCCGCTCGTTCTTGGCGATCTTGCTCTGCTTGGCCATCAGACCTTCTCCCCCCGGGCGCGGATGCGGGCGACGGCGGCCTCGATGCCGATCGCGTCGATGGTGCGGATGCCCTTGGCGCTCAGCGCCAGCCGGACGTACCGGCCCTCGCCGGGCAGCCAGTAGCGCTTGCGCTGGATGTTGGGGTCGAAGCGGCGGCCGGTGCGGCGGTGCGAGTGCGAGATCGCGTTGCCGAAGCCGGGCCGGCGGCCGGTGAGTTGGCAGCGGGCGGACATGGGTGCTCCCTGGCGTCCGGGAATGGGCAGGACCGGGCTCACGTTACACCAGATGAAAATGACTTCCATTTCGATGTACGGTTCGAGGCAACCCCTCGGACCCCGCACCCGGGCCCCGAGCCCACGACCCCAGGAGGACGCCCCATGGCCCGCAGCGAACTGCGCCCGGTGATCAGGCTCCGCTCCACCGCCGGCACCGGCTTCACGTACGTGACCCGCAAGAACCGCCGCAACGACCCGGACCGGATGGTCCTGCGCAAGTACGACCCGGCCGCGGGCCGGCACGTCGACTTCCGCGAGGAGCGCTGACCCCGGACG
>NZ_JBHVET010000980.1:0-2524 GCF_042802135.1 Kitasatospora sp. NPDC057512 | reverse complement strand
GCACCCCGCCGGTGGTCTCGGCCGGCGGCAGTGCCTACTTCGACCTGGTGGTCGAGGAGTTGGCGAACCTGCCGGAGGCGTTCACGGTGCTGCGCTCGGGCGCGTACATCGCCCACGACGACGGCTTCTACCGCGGCATCTCGCCGCTCGCCCGGGACGGCGGGCGGACGCCGTTCCGCGGCGCGCTGCACGGCTGGGCCCGGGTCGTCTCCCGGCCCGAGCCGCAGCTCGCGCTGCTGGACGCCGGCAAGCGCGACCTGCCCTTCGACGAGGGCCTGCCCGAGCCGCAACGAGTGCGCGGCGGAGCCGAGTTGACCGGTACGGCGGCCCGGATCACGGCGCTCAACGACCAGCACGCCTTCCTGCGCGACGCGGGCGACCTCGCGCCGATCGGCGCCGTGCTGCGGCTGGGCGTCTCGCACCCGTGCACGGCCTTCGACAAGTGGACGGCGATCCCGGTGCTGGACTCCGCGGACGCGGCCGAGCCGAAGGTCACCGGCCTGGTCAGGACCTTCTTCTGATGCCCGGGGAGAGAGTGGCCCGCGGGGGCACGACGGTCTTCCGGGGCGCCACCGTGGTGGACGGCACCGGTGCGGAGCGCTACCGGGCGGACGTCCGGATCGCCGACGGCCTGATCGCCGAGGTGGCCGAGATCGCCGAGTTCGGTGAGAGCGGCGGGATAGGCGGGATCGGCAAGGGCCTCGGCGCGGCCGAGGTGGTGGACGCCGACGGGCTGGTCCTGGCCCCCGGCTTCATCGACATGCACGCCCACTCCGACCTCGCCCTGCTGCGCGAACCCGAGCACCCGGCCAAGGTCACCCAGGGCGTCACCTGCGAGGTCCTCGGCCAGGACGGCCTGTCCTACGCCCCGGTGGACGACGCCACGCTGCCCGCGCTGCGCCGCCAACTCGCGGGCTGGAACGGCGATCCGGACGGCTTCGACTGGGACTGGCGGGACGTCGCCGGCTACCTCGACCGGATCGACCGCAGCGGCGTCGCCGTCAACGCCTGCTACCTCGTCCCGCACGGCACGCTGCGGATGCTCGTCATGGGCTGGGCCAACCGTCCGCCCACCCCCGGCGAACTCGACCGGATGCGGCAGGTGCTGGCGAAGAGCCTGCTGGACGGCGCGGTCGGCATGTCCAGCGGCCTCAGCTACACCCCCGGGATGTACGCGGACACCGCCGAGCTGGTCGAGCTGTGCACCGTCGTCGCGGCCTACGGAGGCTTCCACGCCCCGCACCAGCGCTCGTACGGCGAAGGGGCGTTGGAGGGCTACGCGGAGATGGTGGAGATCGCCCGGCGGAGCGGCTGCGCGCTGCACCTGACCCACGCCACGATGAACTTCGGGGTCAACCGGGGCCGGGCCGGCGAGCTGCTGGAGCTCCTCGACCGGTCGCTCGCCGACGGCGTCGACCTCACCCTGGACAGCTACCCCTACCTGCCCGGATCCACCACCCTGGCCGCCCTGCTGCCGAGTTGGGCCACCGAGGGCGGCCCGGCCGCGACGCTGGCACGGCTCGCCGACCCCGCGCAGTGCGCGAGGATCCGGTACGAGGTGGAGGAGAAGGGCAGCGACGGCTGCCACGGCGTGGTCACCGACTGGGCGACGATCCAGATCTCCGGCGTCGGCTCGGCCCCGCTCGCCGGGACGGTCGGCCGCACCGTCGCCGAACTGGCCGTCGAGGAGCGGCGGACCGGCACCGAGGTCTTCCTGGACCTGCTGCGCCGGGACGGGCTGGCCACCACGATCCTCCAGCACGTCGGGCACGAGGAGAACGTCCGGGCGATCATGCGCCACCGGGCGCACACCGTCGGCAGCGACGGACTGCTGGTCGGTGCCCGGCCGCACCCGCGCGCCTGGGGCACCTTCCCGCGCTACCTCGGTCACTACAGCCGGGAGTTGGGAGTCCTCACGCTGGAGGAGACGATCGCCCGGATGACCGGCCGCCCCGCCGCCCGGCTGGGGCTGGACCGGCGGGGCCGGATCGCCCCCGGCCACCACGCCGACCTGGTGCTCCTCGACCCCGGGAAGGTCCGGGACGCCGCCACCTTCGAGGACCCCCGGCTGCCCGCCGAGGGCATCGAATACGTGTACGTCAACGGCACCGCCGTCGTCCGGGAGGGCCGCACCACCGGCGCCCGGCCCGGGCGTGCCCTGCGCCGAACCGACCGAGGAACCCTGGCCATATGACCGAGCTGTCCGTCCCGACCGACGCCCCCCTTCCGAACGACCTTTCCGTCCTGCGCGACGAACCGGTGATCGCGGTGGTCCGCGCACCGCGGATCCCGGACGCCGCCGCGCTCTGCGCGGCCCTCGCCGAGGGCGGCATCAACCTGACCGAATTCACCTACACCACACCGAATGTGACAGACCATCTGCTCCGGGCCTCGAAGGCCGGTTGGCGGGTCGGCGTCGGAACGGTGCTGACCGCCGAACAGGCGCGGCGCGGGGCCGAGGCGGGGGCGTCCTTCCTGGTCACCCCCGGCTGCCGCCCCGAGGTCGCCGGGGCGGCGGCCGCCG
>NZ_JBHVET010000979.1:0-2524 GCF_042802135.1 Kitasatospora sp. NPDC057512 | reverse complement strand
GGATGAGCCAGCCCAGCCGCATCGAGGTCCTCGGCGCACACGAGGACCGCTTCGACGAGATCCTCACCCCCGAGGCGCTCGCCTTCCTCGCTCGTCTGCACGAGCGGTTCGCCGCCCGTCGCACCGCGCTGCTCGCCGAACGCGACCGCCGCCGCGCCGAGTTGGCGAACGGCGGCAGCCTCGACTTCCTCCCCGGGACCCGCGCCGTCCGCGAGGACACCACCTGGCGCGTGGCCGGCGCCGGGCCGGGCCTGGCCGACCGCCGGGTGGAGATCACCGGCCCGCCCGAGCGGCGGATGACCGTCAACGCGCTCAACTCCGGTGCCAGGGTGTGGCTGGCCGACTTCGAGGACGCCACCGCCCCCACCTGGCACAACCTGGTCTCCGGCCAGCTCAACCTGGTCGACGCGGTCGAGCGCCGGATCGACGACACCACCCCGGAGGGCAGGCGCTACCGCATCGGCGACGACCCCGCCACCATCGTCGTCCGCCCGCGCGGCTGGCACCTCGACGAGCAGCACCTGCTCATCGACGGCCGCCCCGCCGTCGGCGCCCTGGTCGACTTCGGCCTCTACCTCTTCCACTGCGGCAAGCCGCAGATCGAGCGCGGCAGCGGCCCGTACTTCTACCTGCCCAAGCTGGAGGACCACCGCGAGGCCCGGCTCTGGAACGAGGTCTTCGCCTTCGCCCAGGCCGAGTTGGGCATCCCGCACGGCACGATCCGCGCCACCGTGCTGATCGAGACCATCACCGCGGCCTTCGAGATGGACGAGATCCTCTACGAACTGCGCGAGCACGCCGCCGGGCTCAACGCCGGACGCTGGGACTACCTGTTCAGCCTGATCAAGACCTTCGCCCGGCACGGCCCGCGCTACGTCCTGCCGGACCGCGCCACCCTCACCATGACCCAGCCGTTCCTGCGCGCCTACACCGACCTGCTGGTGCGCACCTGCCACCGGCGCGGCGCCCACGCCATCGGCGGCATGGCCGCCGCCATCCCCCAGCGCGACCCGGCCGCCAACGCGGTGGCCCTCACCAAGGTGCGGGCCGACAAGGAACGGGAGGCCGGCGACGGCTTCGACGGCTCCTGGGTCGCCCACCCCGGCCTGGTCGCCACCTGCCGCACCGCCTTCGACGCCGTCCTCGACGACCGGCCGAACCAGCTCGACCGCACCCGCGAGGACGTCGAGGTCACCGCCGCCGACCTGCTCGGCGTGCACAGGCTCTCCGTCGGCCTGCCGACCGACCAGGGGCTGCGCTCCAACATCGCCGTCGCCCTGCGCTACCTCACCGCCTGGCTCGGCGGTTCCGGAGCCGTGGCCGTCTTCGGGCTGATGGAGGACGTCGCCACCGCCGAGATCGCCCGCTGCCAGATCTGGCAGTGGCAGCACCACTGCACCCGGCTGACCGGCGGCTCGCTCGTCACCCCGGACATGGTGCGGCGCCTGATCGACCGGGAACGCGCCACGCTGCTCGCCGAGGGCGCCGACCCGACGCCGGTGGACGACGCCGTACGGATCCTGGAGGACACCGCCCTCGGCGCCGAGCTGCCCGCCTTCCTCACTACCGAGGCCTACGCCCGCCACCTCGTGCGGATCCGCACCGCGGCCTGAGCCGCCCCACCACGGAGGCAGTGCCCCATGAACGACATCCGCCGCGTCGCGGTCGTCGGCGCCGGACAGATGGGCGCCGGCATCGCCGAGGTCTTCGCCCGCGCCGGGCTCGACACCGTCGTCTGCGAGGCCGGCCGGGACGCCCTGCGCGCCGCCCGGGCCCGGATCGACCGCTCGCTGCACCGCGCCGCCGACCGCGGCCGGATCAGCGAGCAGCAGCGCACCGACGCCTGGGCCCACCTGCTGTTCGCCGACGACCTGGAGGCGCTCGCCGACCGCCAGTTGGTGGTCGAGGCCGTCGTCGAGGACGAACGGGTCAAGGCCGGGGTGCTCACCACCCTGGACAAGGTGCTCGTCGCCGAGGACGCCGTCCTGGCCACCAACACCTCGGCCATCCCGGTCACCCGCCTCGGCATCGCCACCGGCCGGGCCTCCCACGTCCTGGGCCTCCACTTCTTCAACCCGGCCCCGGTGATGCCCCTGGTCGAGCTGGTGTCCTCGCTGCACACCGCCCCGACCGTCCTCGACCGGGTGGAGGCCTTCGCCCGGGACGTCCTCGGCAAGCACGTCGTCCACTCCCGCGACCGGGCCGGCTTCGTGGTCAACGCCCTGCTGGTGCCGTACCTGCTCGCCGCGATCCGGATGGCCGAGGCCGGCCACGCCAGCCCCGAGGACATCGACGCGGGGATGGTCCACGGCTGCGCCCACCCCATGGGCCCGCTCCAACTCGCCGACCTGATCGGCCTCGACACCGTGCAGGCCATCGCCGATTCCATGTACGAGGAGTACAAGGAGCCGCTGTACGCGCCCCCGCCGCTGCTCTCCCGCATGGTGGAGGCCGGACTGCTCGGCCGCAAGAGCGGACGGGGGTTCCACACGCTCGGACAGCGGCTGGTCGACACCCTCGCCAC
>NZ_JBHVET010000978.1:0-2530 GCF_042802135.1 Kitasatospora sp. NPDC057512 | reverse complement strand
GGGGTGAAGGTGAGGTGGGTGACGCCGCTCGGGCTGCTCACCGCCTCGGTGCGGAAGCGCTGCTCCAGCCCTTCGAGCCCGTCCCAGAGCCGCTCGCCCCGGCCGAGCAGCACCGGCACCACGACCACGTGCAGGTGGTCGACCAGATCGGCCGCCAGGAAGGCCCGGACGGTGCTCGGGCCGCCGCCGATCCGCACGTCCAGGCCGCCGGCCGCCTCCCTGGCCCGGCGCAGCGCCTCCTCGGGGGAGGCGTCGAGGAAGTGGAAGACCGTCCCGCCGTCCATCTCCACCGAGGGGCGCGGATGGTGGGTGAGCACGAAGACCGGGGTGTGGAAGGGCGGGTTCGGCCCCCACCAGCCCCGCCAGTCCTCGTCCTGCCAGGGGCCGCGCTGCGGGCCGAACTTGTTGCGGCCCATGATCTCCGCGCCGATGCCGTCGGCCCAGGTGCGGGCGATCGCGTCGTCCACGCCGGTGCTGCCGCCCTCCTCGCCCTGCATCCGCCGGAACGTCCGGGTGCCGAAGAACCAGCTGTGCAGCCGACCGCCGGCGTGGCCGAACGGCGCGTCGAGGCTCTGCCCCTCGCCCGTGCCGTAGCCGTCCAGGGAGATCGAGAAGTTGTGGACCCGGACCAGGGACATCGCTTCCTCCGCCGCTCGGCGCCTCGGCGCGCACCGGTCGGCCGCGCCCCGCCCGCGGGCCACGCTAACCCGCGGCTCCGGCACCATGACGTTCCGTCACCGTCCCGGGCGTGGCGGGTGCGACGGGTGCGGAGCGCGTGGAGGAAGGGGAGCGGAGCGGGGGAGAAGCGGTGCAGCCGTCACGCTATTGTCGTGCCTTCTTCATCCTGAGCACGCCCGGGCGGGCGATGCTTCGTCAGGCTGCCCGGAAGCAGGGCGGCCGGCATCCCACGACTTGGGGGACCGTTTCCGATGACCGTACGCCGCACCCTGACCGGACTCCTGGCCGCCGGCCTGATCGCCGCCGCGGCGGCGCTGATCCCGACCGCCCCGGCGGACGCCACCACGGGCGGGCCGGGCGACCTGCCGTTCGGCTCCGCGACCACCGTCGGCCTCCACAACACCTACGACCCGGCCGCCTTCCCGTACCTCGCCCAGGGCCTGGACACCGGCACCGGGATGATCGAGCTGGACCTCTGGCCGAACATCTTCACCAAGCGGTGGCAGGTCAGCCACTCCAACCCGTTCGGCAACTCCAACAACTGCACCGCCGCGAGCACCCCCGCGCAGCTGTACGGCGGCAGCACCGACCAGTACCTGGAGAACTGCCTGGACGACGTCCGGGTCTGGCTCGCCGCGCACCCGGGCGCCGGGCCGCTGGTGATCAAGCTGGAGCTCAAGCCGGGCTACTCGGCCGACCTCGGGATGGGCCCGGACCAGCTGGACGCGCTGATCGCCGACCACCTGGGCTCCGCCGTGCTGCGCCCGGCCGACCTGCTGGCCAAGCCCGGCGGCGGCTCGTACGCGAGCGTCGACGAGGCGGTGCGGGCGGGCAACTGGCCGCGCCGCTCGGCGCTGGCCGGGAAGGTGCTGCTGTACGCGATCCCGGGCGCCGTCGAGCTGGGCAACCCCTTCGACACCCTGCACACCGACGTGGAGCAGGGCCGGCACCTGCGCGACCTGGCGGCGGCTGGCCGGATCGGCCAGGCGCAGGTGTTCCCGTCCGTGCTCGGCGCCGCGACCGGCGACCCGCGGAGCCGGTACACCGGTGCGGACGCCTCGATCCGGCCCTGGTTCGTGGTCTTCGACGGCGACGCCTCGACCTTCGTCAGGACCATCGACACCGCCTGGTACGACAACGCCCACTACCTGCTGGTGATGACGGACTCCCACCTGGTCGCCCCGGAGATCAGCGGCACCGACCCGACGGCCGACCAGGCGAGGGCCCGCACCGAGCAGCTGGCGAAGGCGCACGCGAGCATCGTCTCCAGCGACTGGCGCCGGCTGGCGTCGGTCCAGTCGCTGGTGCTGTCGCGCGGCTGACCTGGTCAAGTCCTGGGAGGGTCGGCGAAGTTGACCGGAGGTGAAGAGTTGGAACGGGGCTTCCGGAGGCGCTGGAGGGTCGCCATCCTGGTTGTCATGACCCGAACTCTACGCGCGTGGAAGACCCGCGTCGCCGCCACCGCCACCGTCGCCCTGGTCACCCTCGCGCCGATCGCCGTCGCCACCGAGGCGCACGCCGCGGTCAGCGGCTCGGTGTGCCTGTCCGCCCTGCCCTCCCAGGCCCACACCACCCTCGACCTGATCGCCTCCGGCGGTCCCTTCCCGTACAGCCAGGACGGCGTCGTCTTCCGGAACCAGGAGCGGGTGCTGCCCGCGCAGGCGTCCGGCTACTACCACGAGTACACCGTGGTCACCCCGGGCTCGCCGACCCGCGGCACCCGTCGCATCGTCACCGGCAAGCAGTACCACGAGGACTACTACACCGCCGACCACTACGTGACGTTCCGCAAGGTCGACTTCGGCTGCTGACCCGGCCGCTTGCCTCCCGGGCCCCGGCGCGCACCCTGCGC
>NZ_JBHVET010000977.1:0-2537 GCF_042802135.1 Kitasatospora sp. NPDC057512 | reverse complement strand
GGCTTGGATCGAGCCGGTGTCCCGTCCAATGTAACGCATCGGCCGGGAGAGGCAAGGAGCGAGCGGCGGGAGGCCGACGGCCGTCGGGTGGGATTGTCGGGTCCGCACACTCAATGAACGTTATTTCTGGCTACCCCTTGGAAGGTGCGACGATCGACGTCTAGCATGCGCAGGCGATGCCTTCAACAAAATGTTGAGCCTGCGGGACAGACGGAAGAAGGAAGCGTCGATGGCGACGGTGCCCAGTGTCTCCAACTCGATCACGGTACGGCTGGAGGTCCCGGCCCGGGGCAACGCCGTCAGCGCGATCACCACGGCCGTGGAGTCCTCCGGCGGATCGGTGACCGGTCTCGACGTCACCGCCTCCGGGCTGGAGGCGCTGCGGATCGACGTCACGGTGGCGGCCGCCTCGGTCGCGCACGGCGAGGAGATCGTCGAGAAGCTGCGCACGATCGACGGCGTGTCGATCGGCAAGGTCTCGGACCGCACCTTCCTGATGCACCTCGGCGGCAAGATCGAGATGTCCTCCAAGCTGCCGATCCGCAACCGTGACGACCTCAGCATGATCTACACCCCGGGTGTCGCCCGGGTCTGCATGGCGATCGCGGAGAACCCCGAGGACGCCCGCCGCCTGACCATCAAGCGCAACAGCGTCGCCGTGGTCACCGACGGCTCGGCGGTGCTGGGCCTGGGCAACATCGGCCCGGAGGCCGCGCTGCCGGTCATGGAGGGCAAGGCGGCCCTGTTCAAGCGCTTCGCCGGGATCGACGCCTGGCCGATCTGCCTGGACACCCAGGACACCGACGAGATCGTCGCCATCGTCAAGGCGATCGCCCCGGGCTTCGCCGGGATCAACCTGGAGGACATCTCCGCGCCGCGCTGCTTCGAGATCGAGGCCCGGCTGCGCGAGGCCCTGGACATCCCGGTCTTCCACGACGACCAGCACGGCACCGCGATCGTGGTGCTGGCCGCCCTCACCAACGCGCTGAAGGTGGTCGGCAAGCGGATCGGCGACATCCGCGTGGTGATGTCGGGCGCCGGCGCCGCCGGTACCGCGATCCTCAAGCTGCTGATGGCGGCCGGCGTCGAGCACGCCACCGTGGCGGACGTGCACGGTGTGGTCCACCTGGGCCGCGGGGACCTCAACGAGAACCTGCGCTGGATCGCCGAGCACACCAACCGCTCGGGCCGCACCGGCAGCCTCAAGGAGGCCGTGGCGGGCGCCGACGTCTTCATCGGCGTCTCGGCCCCGAACGTCCTGGACGGTGACGACCTGGCCACCATGGCCGAGGACTCGATCGTCTTCGCGCTGGCCAACCCGGACCCGGAGGTCGACCCGGCCATCGCCCGGCAGACCGCCGCCGTGGTCGCCACCGGCCGCAGCGACTTCCCGAACCAGATCAACAACGTGTTGGTCTTCCCGGGTGTCTTCCGCGGCCTGCTGGACGCCCAGAGCCGCACCGTCAACACCGAGATGATGATCGCCGCCGCCCGGGCGCTGGCCACCACCGTGGCCGACGACGAGCTGAACGCGAACTACATCATCCCGAGCGTGTTCCACAAGGACGTCGCCAAGACCGTCGCCTCCGCGGTGCGCGAGGCGGCCCTGGCGGGGGCCGTGGAGGACCGCGCGCCGGCCCGTCCGACCCCCGGCATCGTGGGCACCCTCGACACCTCCGCGTTCCCCACCGTCAAGCTCTGACGGCCGGATCGGGCGACGTGTCGTAGATCGCTCAAATGTGCGAATAGTGGTCATACCCGCCCAGCTCGCCCCGAACCCTTGCGACACAAGGGCGAGGGGCGTGTTTGGGCTTGTCAGTCGTAGGGCGTACCGTAGCCCTGCACGGGGCAGGCGTGTCCGACAAGTACGGAACGTCCCCCTGGTCTTCCGGCGTGTCGTCCCGACCGCCGCCCGTGTCCGGTCCGCCGGAGCCGACGGAGCGTCACACCTCCAACGGGCGGGCGATGTTCGGGTGGCTCGACCGGGGCCCGATTGGCTTTCTCGGGGCCGGTCGGGGCAGGATTCGTATCCAGGCGGGCGGGCGGGCCTTCGACGGCTCCGGCGCGCGGCATCGGGTACGGACCCGGCCTGCGACCACGCATTGCCTGCATGAGCACAGTGTGCGGACCTGCGGCCTATCCGGGTGCCCCCCGGTGGGAGCACCGATGGGCCCCCGCGCACCGCAAGCGAACAGACCACAGGAGTACACATGAACCGCAGTGAGCTGGTGGCCGCGCTGTCCGAGCGCGCCGAGGTGACCCGCAAGGACGCCGACGCCGTTCTGGCCGCCTTCGCCGAGATCGTCGGCGAGGTCGTCGCCAAGGGCGACGAGAAGGTCACCATTCCCGGTTTCCTGACCTTCGAGCGCACCCACCGCGCTGCCCGCACCGCCCGCAACCCGCAGACCGGCGAGCCGATCCAGATCGCCGCGGGTTACAGCGCCAAGGTGAGCGCCGGCTCCAAGCTGAAGGAAGCCGCCAAGGGCGCTGCCTGAGCCACCCCTTGAACGCCCGAGAGGCCGGGCTCCCCACTGGGG
>NZ_JBHVET010000976.1:0-2538 GCF_042802135.1 Kitasatospora sp. NPDC057512 | reverse complement strand
GGTGCGGCCGGCGCCGGTGCGGCTGCCGCGGGTGCCGAGGGCGGTGCCCCGGTGCGGGCGGACCGGCCGCGGCGGACCCGGTCGGTGTCGGAGGGGTCGGCGAGCCAGGCGGCCGCCGAGGCTCCCGCGGCCGTTCCGGCCGAGGGCGCCCCGCCGGCGCGGGCGGACCGGCCGCGACGGACCCGGTCGGTGTCCGAGGGGTCGGCCAGTCAGACGGCCGCCGAACCGGCAGCCGGACCGGCCGCCGAGCCGACGGCCGAGCCCGCGGCTCCCGTACGGCCCCGGCCTTCCGACGCGCCCCGGTCCTCCGACGCGCCCTGGCACAACCCGGTGCCCGCCCACGACGAGAAGCCGTCGGGCGAGAAGCCGGGCGAGCCCGCTGAGTCCGCTGAGTCCGCTGAGTCCGCTGAGCCGGGCAAGCCGGTCGAGCAGAAGGACGAGACCTCGGCCGAACCGGCCGACCAGGACGGAGAAGGCGCGTGAACCTGCTCGACACGGTGCTGCGCTGCGTCGCCACCCTCGTCGTCTTCCTGGTCTTCCCGCTGGTCATCGGCCAGACCGAGCACAAGGTCATGGCGCACATGCAGGGCCGGCTCGGCCCGATGTACGCGGGCGGCTTCCACGGCTGGGCGCAGCTCGTCGCGGACGGCGTGAAGTTCGCGCAGAAGGAGGACATCGTCCCGGCCGGGGCGGACCGCCGGGTCTTCCAGCTGGCGCCCGCCGTCTCGCTGCTGCCGTACCTCTTCGTGCTGCTGGCGATCCCGGTCGGCCCGGACGGCTTCGTCGGCCAGGCGATCGACGCCGGGCTGTTCTTCGTGCTCGCCGTGATGGGCGTCGGCGTGATCGGCAAGCTGATGGCCGGCTGGGCCTCGGCGAACAAGTTCTCGCTGCTCGGCGGCCTGCGCACGGCCGCGCAGCTGATGTCGTACGAGCTGCCGATGGTGCTGGCGGCGGCCTCGGTGGCGATGGCCGCCGGCACGCTGTCGCTGCCCGGGATCGTGGACGCCTGGGAGTGGTACTGGCTGCCGTGGCAGCTGATCGGGGCGTTCGTCTTCTTCACGGCCGGTCTGGCCGAGCTCCAGCGCCCGCCGTTCGACATGCCGATCGCCGACTCGGAGATCATCTTCGGCGCGTACACCGAGTACACCGGCCTGCGGTTCGCCCTGTTCCTGCTGTCCGAGTACGTGGGCATCCTGGTGGTGTCCGCACTGACCGCGGTGCTCTTCCTGGGCGGCTGGCACGGACCGCTGCCGGACCAGCTCGGCTGGCTCTGGATGATCCTCAAGACCTTCGCGCTGGCCTTCGTGGTCATCTGGCTGCGGGTCACCTACCCGCGTCTGCGCGAGGACCAGCTGATGCGCTTCGCGTGGACGGTGCTGATCCCGCTCGCGCTGGTCCAGCTGGCCCTCACCGGCATCATCAAGGTGGCGATCTCATGAGTTTCCCCGGTATCGGGCTCGCCAAGGGCCTGGCCGTGACGCTGCGGACGATGACGAGGAAGAGCGTCACCGCCCAGTACCCCGACGTGCAGCCGGTGCTGCCGCCGCGTTCGCGCGGCGTCATCGCGCTGCTGGAGGAGAACTGCACGGTCTGCATGCTCTGCGCGCGCGAGTGCCCGGACTGGTGCATCTACATCGACTCCCACAAGGAGACGCTGCCGGCCGCCGAGCCGAACGCCCGGGCCCGCACCCGCAACGTGCTGGACCGGTTCGCCATCGACTTCTCGCTCTGCATGTACTGCGGGATCTGCATCGAGGTCTGCCCCTTCGACGCGCTGTTCTGGTCGCCGGAGTTCGAGTACGCGGAGACCGACATCCACGAGCTGACCCACGAGCGGGAGAAGCTCCGCGAGTGGATGTGGACCGTCCCCGCGCCGCCGGCGCTGGACCCGGCGGCCGAGGAGCCCAAGGAGATCGCCACCGCGCGCAAGGCGGCGGACAAGCTGGCGGCGGCCGCCGCGGCGGCTCTCGAGGAGAAGGGTGACGACGCGTGACCGGTGCCACCACGCTTCTCGCGGCGACCGGCTCCCTGGAGCCGGCCGCCCGTTCGTTCCTGTCCCCGACCGGCCAGGAGATCGTCTTCCTGCTGGTCGGGATCGCCGTGCTCGGCTCGGCCGTGGTCTCGGTGACCACCAGGCAGCTGGTGCACGCCGCGCTCTGGCTGGTGGTCGCGCTCGGCGGGCTGGCGGTGGAGTTCCTGCTGCTCACGGCCGAGTTCATCGCCTGGGTGCAGGTGCTGATCTACCTCGGCTCGGTGGTCGTCCTGGTGCTGTTCGGGCTGATGCTCACCAAGGCGCCGATCGGGCGTTCGCCGGACGCCGACTCCAAGAACCGCTGGGTGGCCCTGGTGGTGGCGCTGGCCGCGGCCGGGACGCTGGTCACGCTGGTGGTCGACGCCTTCCGGACCTCCTGGATCGACCTCGGCCAGGGCGGCGGTTCGGCCGCCGTCACCGGGGCCAGCCTGTTCCGGCACTGGGTGCTGCCCTTCGAGGCGCTGTCCGTGCTGCTGCTGGCGGCGCTGGTCGGCGCGATCGTGCTG
>NZ_JBHVET010000975.1:0-2539 GCF_042802135.1 Kitasatospora sp. NPDC057512 | reverse complement strand
CCTCGGCGGGGCGCGGCCGTTCGGGCCCGCGGGTCAGGCCTTCTTGACCACGCTGGACTTGAGCTGCATCGCACCGAAGCCCTCGACGCGGCAGTCGATGTCGTGCCCGTCGACGCCGTCCACCAGGCGGATGTTGCGCACCTTGGTGCCGGCCTTGATGCCGGAGACGCTGCCCTTGACCTTGAGCGCCTTGACCACCGTCACGGTGTCGCCGTCGCTCAGCACGTTGCCGACGGCGTCCTTGATCACGCGCTCGCCGGCCGGCGCTCCGGCCTCGTCGGCGCCGCCGGGCACCCACTCGTGGCCGCACTCGGGGCAGACCATGAGGGCGTTCATCTCATAGGTGTACTCGCTGGAGCACTGCGGACACGGGGGAAGGTTGTCGCTCATGGGTTCAGGGTATCCAGGGTGTTCGGAAGCGGGCTTCGGGACGGACGAGGGGGCCTGCGGGGGTGTCGGCGACGGTCGGCCGGTTGCCGCGGCCACGACCGCCCCTTCCCGCGTCCGCCGGTGGCACCCGGACGCGCCCCGCACCAGTCCAACGGCACGCCAGCATGTATGAACTTGAAGAGTTTTTCAAATCACTCATTGCGCATGCGATGGACTCCACCAGTAGTTCCCCCCGCGCCCGAACAACCGGGCCCGGGTCGGCCCCGCCCTCCCCCGGCCGGCGCCGCATTTGGCGCGATACCGATCCTGCCCGGGCGCCTTCCCGGCGCGCCCTCAGCCCGCCGTGAGCGCGAGCCGGATCCAGCGCTCGGACTCCGCGACGGCCACCCCCACGTCGAAGGACTCCGGCGCGGCCGCCGCCTGTACCACCAGCCCCTTGAGCAGCCCGACGAAGGCCAGCGCGAAGGCCGCCGGGTCCACGCCGGGGCGCAGCTCCCCGTCCCGCTGGCCCTGCCCGACCACCTCGGCCGTCCACGCCCGGGTCCGGGCGTCCAGCTGCGCCACCGCGGCGGTCAGCTCCGAGGCCCCGGCGAGCGCCTCGGCCCCCAGCACCACGAAGGCCCGGCCCAGGTCGGTCGGGTTGCGCACGCCCTCCAGGCAGCCGCGCGCGAACCCGCACAGCTCGTCCGCGGCCCCCGCCCCGCTGCGCGCCGGCGCGGCCGACGCCATCGCTTCGGCGAGCGCCGCCTCCTGCAGCCGCGCCAGCAGTGCGGCCTTCGAGCCGAAGTAGTGGGTGGCCAGGCCCCGGCTGAAGCCCGCCTCCTCGCCCACCCTGGCCAGCGTGACCCCGGTGCTGCCGTGCTCGGCGATCAGCCGGGCGGCGGCGGCGATCAGCGCGGACTCGGCCCGGGCGCGCCGTTCGGCCTGGGTGCGGCGCGCCGGCGCCTCCTGGAGCGCCCCGGCCCCGCCGGTTCGGTCCTCATCGTGCGTAGACATGCCACCATGCTAGTGTGAACTTGCTTGTTGAATAACAAGTAACTTCCGGAGCGGCGGGCACTCTCCCCGACCCGCCGCCCCCGTGAGAAGGGAAGTCCCGATGACCGCCACGATGCTGGCCGGCCGGCTCGACGTCGCGAAGGGCGCCTTCGCCGTGGAGGAGGTCCCCGTCCCGGTCCCCGGCCCGGGCGAGGTGCTGATCAAGGTGGAGGCCGCCGGCGTCTGCCTCTCCGACGTCCACCTGATCGAGGGCATGCTCAAGCCGCTCTACCTCAAGGGCGACAAGGTCACCCTCGGCCACGAGGTCGCGGGCACCGTGCACACCCTCGGCGAGGGCGTGACCGGTACGGCCGTCGGCGACCGGGTGCTGCTGCAGGCCGGCGAGACCCGCGACGGCGTCGTGCACACCCGCGGCGTGGACTACGACGGCGGCTGGGCCGAGTACGCGCTCGCGACCGCCACCACGCTGGTGCCGATACCGGACGAGCTCCCCTTCGAGCAGGCCTGCTTCATCCCCGACGCGGTCTCCACCCCCTGGGCCGCGATCACCGCCACCGGCGCCGTACGCCCGGCCGAGGCGGTCGGCGTCTGGGGCGTCGGCGGCCTCGGTGCCCACGGCGTGCAGCTGCTGCGGGCGATCGGCGCCTTCCCGATCGTCGCCGTCGACCCGCTGCCGGCCGCCCGCGAGCGCGCCCTGGCCTTCGGCGCCGACGCCGCCCTCGACCCGGCCGACCCTGGCTTCGCCGGGCTGCTGCGCGAGGCCACCGGCGGCCGCCCGCTGTCCGTCGCCTTCGACTTCGCCGGGGTCGCCCCGGTGCGCGAGCAGGCCATGGCCACCCTCGGCGAGCACGGCCGCCTGGTGCTGGTCGGCCTCACCAACAAGCCGCTGACCGTCACCAACGGCACCCTGGTCAGCTACCTGCGCCAGCAGATCCGCGGCCACTACGGCTCCGAGGGCCAGGACGTCGTCGACCTGGTCAACCTGGTCCGCGGCGGCCGGCTGGAGTTCTCCCGCTCGGTGAGCGGCACCTTCCCGCTGGCCGAGGCGGCCCGCGCGGTCGAGGCGCTGGAGCACAAGGAGGGCGACCCGATCCGCCTGGTGCTCAAGCCCTGACCCGGCACGCCACCGACCCGGCGCCGCACCTCCCGGACC
>NZ_JBHVET010000974.1:0-2543 GCF_042802135.1 Kitasatospora sp. NPDC057512 | reverse complement strand
GTACATCGAACTCGCCCACCAGGCGGGGGCGTTGGCCGTCGCCCACGTCAACCCGCTCAGCCTCGGCGTGCTCACCCCGCCCGCCGAGCTCGGCGCCGACCTCACCTGCGGCGATCTCCAGCCGCTCGGCATCCACCCGAGCTACGGCGGCGGCAACGCGGGCTTCATCGGCAGCCCGGACGACGAGCGCCTGGTCGCCGAGTACCCGAGCCGGCTGTTCGGCCTCGTCCCCACCGATGTCCCCGGCGAGTACGGCTTCGGCGACGTCGCGTACGAGCGCACCTCCTTCGCCGTGCGCGAGGAGGGCAAGGAGTGGGTCGGCACCGCCGCCGCGCTGCACGGCATCGCCGCCGGGGTCTACCTCACGCTGATGGGCCCGCACGGCATGCGGGAGATCGGCGCGACGATCCTCGCCAACACCGCCTACGCCCGCCAGCGCCTGGCCGAGGTCCCCGGCGTGGAGCTCGCGGACCCGCGGGCCGTGCACTTCGCCGACTTCACCGTCCGCTACACCGGCGAGCGCACCGCCGCCGCCATCGCCGAGGCGCTGCTCGCCCGCGGCCTGCACGGCGGCACCCCGGTCGGGGCCGACGGGGCCGGAGCCCGCGAGGGCCGCTACTGCGTGACCGAGCTGCACACCCGGGCCGACATCGACCGCCTCGCCGACGCACTTGAGGAGATCGCGAAGTGACGAACCGTCAGAACCCCGAGCCGGTGGACCCGCGGATCTCCCCCAAACCCGCCCTGCGCCGCTTCCACCAGGCCCGCTGGGACGAGAAGCTCGTCTTCGAGCTCGGCGCCCCCGGCGAGCGCGGCGTCCTGCCCCCGCTGCCCGAGCCCGCCGTCACCGCCGCCGTCGGCGACCCGGCCGAACGGCTGCCCGCCGCGCTGCGCCGCGGTACACCGCCCGCCCTGCCCGAACTCGGCCAGCAGCAGGTGCTCCGGCACTACCTGCGGCTCTCCCAGGAGAACCTCGGCGCCGACCTCAACGTGGACGTCGGCCAGGGCACCTGCACCATGAAGTACAGCCCCAAGGTCAACGACGCCTTCGTCCGCGACCCCCGGATCGCCGCCCTGCACCCCGCGCAGGACCCCTCCACCGTCCAGGGCGTGCTCGAACTCGTCCACCGGCTGGAGCAGTTGCTCAAGGAGGTCTCCGGCATGGACCGGGTCAGCCTCCAGCCCGGCGCGGGCTCGGCGGCGATCTGGACCAACGTCTCGGTGATCCGCGCCCACCACGCCGCGCGCGGCGAGCTGGAGCAGCGCGACGAGATCATCACCACCGCCTTCTCCCACCCCTCCAACGCCGCCTGCGCCAAGACCGCCGGCTTCCGGGTGATCACCCTGCACCCGGACGCCGACGGCTACCCCGACATCGAGGCGCTGCGCGCCGCCGTCGGCCCGCGCACCGCCGCACTCCTCATCACCAACCCCGAGGACACCGGCATCTACAACCCCCGGATCGCCGAGTTCGTCCGGATCGTCCACGAGGCCGGCGGCCTGTGCGCCTACGACCAGGCCAACGCCAACGGCATCCTCGGCATCACCCGGGCCCGCGAGGCCGGCTTCGACCTGTGCCACTTCAACCTCCACAAGACCTTCTCCACCCCGCACGCCTGCGGCGGCCCGGCGGCCGGCGCCTGCGGCGTCACCGCCGAACTCGCGCCCTACCTGCCGCGCCCCACCGTCGAGTTCGACGGCGAGCGGTACGTCCTGGACGACGACCGGCCGGACTCGGTCGGCAAGATCCGCCCCTACCTGGGCGTCGTGCCGAACCTGGTGCGCGCCTACGCCTGGATCACGGCGCTGGGCGCCAAGGGGCTGCGCGAGGCCGCCGAGACCGCCGTGCTCAACAACAACTACCTGCTGCACCGGGTGCGGAGGATCCGCGGCGTCTCCGTCCCGTACGCCGAGGGCCGCCCCCGGGTCGAGCAGGTCCGCTACAGCTGGCAGCAGCTCAACGAGGACACCGGCCTGCACAGCGAGGACCTCGGCTACCGCGCCGCCGACTTCGGCACCCACTACTGGACCAGCCACCACCCGTACGTCGTCCCGGAGCCGATGACGCTGGAGCCCACCGAGTCCTACTCCCGGGCCGACCTGGACGAGTACGCGGCGATCCTCGCCGAGGTCGCCCGCGAGGCGTACGAGGACCCGGAGACCGTCCGCACCGCGCCGCACAACTCCACCGTGCACCGGATCCGGCACGAGCCGCTGGACGACCCTGCGGTCTGGGCGGTCAGCTGGCGCGCCTACCGCCGCAAGGTCCTGGGCGAGCGGCCGTGACCTCCGCCCCGGGCGCCCGGATCGGGCTGGTGGTCAACCCGGTCGCCGGCCTCGGCGGCCTGGTCGGCCTCAAGGGCAGCGACGGCGCCGAGGTCCAGCGGCGGGCCCTGGCGCTCGGGGCCCGCCCGCGGGCCGTCGCCCGGGCCGCACTGACGATCAGTCAACTCTCCCCGGACATCGAGCTGATCACCGTCGACGGCCCGCTGGGCGCCGCCTCGGCGCAGGCGGCCGGGCGGCCCGCACGGGTCGTCCAGCAC
>NZ_JBHVET010000973.1:0-2547 GCF_042802135.1 Kitasatospora sp. NPDC057512 | reverse complement strand
GGCCAAGAAGGCCGCGGCCGCCGAGGGTGATACGGCGTCCGAGTAGTGCCCACGCCCCGGGGCGGGAGTGATCCCGCCCCGGGCCGTACGGGCCGGTTTGCCCCCCGGGCGGCCGGTCCGTATTCTTGACCATCGGCGTGTCTACGCCATTGCTCCCGAGCACATCACCTTCCCGAGGTCACCGCGTCCGCGCGGAGGGCCGGGGAGAGGCTCCTGTGTCCGTACCCAGGTGGCTGGCGTCGGGGGTTCCGACCGAGCAAGGAAAGCAGGTACCGCATGTACGCGATCGTTCGCGCAGGCGGCCGCCAGCACAAGGTCGCCGTGGGCGACGTGCTGGAGATCGACCGTATCGAGGCCAAGCCGGGTGACTCGGTCGAGCTCTCGACCATCCTCGTCGTCGACGGTGACGCTGTCACCTCCGACCCGTGGGTCCTGGCCGGCGTGAAGGCTCACGCCGAGGTGGTCGACCAGACCAAGGGTGACAAGATCGTCATCCTGCGTTACAAGAACAAGACCGGCTACCGCCGCCGTCAGGGTCACCGTCAGCAGCACACCGCGGTGCGCATCACCAGCATCGACTCGGTCAGCAAGTAAGGGGATAGCGAAAAATGGCACACAAGAAGGGCGCAAGCTCTACTCGTAACGGCCGTGACTCGAACGCCCAGCGCCTCGGCGTGAAGCGCTTCGGTGGCCAGGTCGTCTCCGCCGGCGAGATCCTCGTCCGCCAGCGCGGCACCCACTTCCACCCGGGTGCCGGTGTCGGCCGCGGTGGCGACGACACCCTGTTCGCGCTGACCGCCGGTGCGGTGCAGTTCGGCACCCGTCGCGGCCGCAAGGTCGTCAACATCGTGGCCGTCGAGGCCTGAGTCCCCGCGGACTCCCGAGTCTGAGAAGACCCACCGGGTCGGGACAAGACTCACAGTGAAGGGTGGGCCGGAATTCTCCGGTCCACCCTTCACGCTTTACGCAGGTAGCAAGCAGACTCTCGCGCACTGGAGGCACACCCATGACCACCTTCGTGGACCGCGTCGAACTTCACGTCGCCGCGGGTAACGGGGGCCACGGCTGCGCCTCCGTGCACCGCGAGAAGTTCAAGCCGCTCGGCGGCCCGGACGGCGGCAACGGCGGTGAGGGCGGCAGCGTCATCCTCACCGTGGACTCGCAGGTCACCACCCTGCTGGAGTACCACCACTCGCCCAAGCGCAAGGCCACCAACGGCAAGCCGGGCGCGGGCGGCCACCGCACCGGCGCGGACGGCGAGGACCTCGTCCTGCTGGTGCCGGACGGCACCGTGGTGCTGGACCGCAAGGGCAACGTGCTGGCCGACCTGGTCGGGCACGGCACCAGCTTCGTCGCGGCCCAGGGCGGCCGCGGCGGCCTCGGCAACGCCGCGCTGGCCTCGGCCCGCCGCAAGGCGCCCGGCTTCGCGCTGCTCGGCGAGCCCGGCGAGGCCCGTGACATCGTCATGGAGCTCAAGTCCGTCGCCGACGTGGCCCTGGTCGGCTACCCGAGCGCCGGCAAGTCCTCGCTGATCTCGGTGCTCTCGGCCGCCAAGCCGAAGATCGCGGACTACCCGTTCACCACCCTGATCCCCAACCTGGGCGTGGTCACCGCGGGCGACACCGTCTACACCATCGCCGACGTGCCCGGCCTGATCCCGGGCGCCAGCCAGGGCCGCGGCCTGGGCCTGGAGTTCCTGCGCCACGTGGAGCGCTGTTCGGTGCTGGTGCACGTGCTGGACTGCGCCACCCTGGAGCCCGGCCGCGACCCGCTGACCGACCTGGAGACGATCGAGGCCGAGCTCGCCGAGTACGGCGGCCTGGAAGACCGCCCGCGCCTGGTCGCGCTCAACAAGGTGGACGTCCCGGACGGCCAGGACATCGCCGACCTGACCCGCGCCTCCCTGGAGGAGCGCGGCTACCGGGTGTTCGAGGTCTCCGCGGCCTCCCGCAAGGGCCTGCGCGAGCTGAGCTTCGCCGTGGCCGGGATCGTCGCCGAGGCGCGCGCCGCCAAGCCGGCCGAGGAGTCCACCCGGATCGTGCTGCGGCCCAAGGCCGTCGACGACGCCGGCTTCACCATCACCGAGGAGGACGGCGCCTACCGCATCCGCGGCGTCAAGCCGGAGCGCTGGGTCCGCCAGACCGACTTCAGCAACGACGAGGCCGTCGGCTACCTCGCCGACCGGCTGGCCCGCCTCGGGATCGAGCAGGAGCTGTGGAAGATCGGGGCGCACGAGGGCGACACCGTCATCATCGGCCCCGAGGAGAACGCCGTCGTCTTCGACTGGGAGCCGACCATGGCCGCCGGTGCCGAGATGCTCGGCCGCCGCGGTGAGGACCACCGCTTCGAGACCCCGCGTCCGGCGGTCGACCGCCGTCGCGAGAAGCAGAAGGGCCGGGACGCGGCCGAGGCCGAGTTCCTCGCCTTCGAGGCGCTCTCCAGCGGCCGCCAGGCCGCCATCGAGGGCGACGACGACGAGGACTGAGGACTGAGGACCGCTGGCCGGTCCGGTCCGGACGGCCCCCGCCACCTGTCGAGGTGGCGGGG
>NZ_JBHVET010000972.1:0-2548 GCF_042802135.1 Kitasatospora sp. NPDC057512 | reverse complement strand
CCCTGGGCGTTGGCCAGGTTGAAGGCGCCCTGGACCGTCGCCGAGGCGAGGGTCGGCGCGCTGCGCGCCTTCTGGAGCACCAGGGTCTGCACGGCCGGCACGATCGCGAAGCCGAAGAGCCCGATCAGCACCACCGTGACGGCCGCCGACCAGCGGGCGTGCGCGGTCAGCGCGAACAGCGCCAGGGTGGCGGAGAGCAGCACGAAGGCCGCGCAGACGGTGGGGCGCAGCGCCCGGTCGGCGGCGAACCCGCCCAGCACGTTGCCGATCGTCATGCCGACCCCGAACAGCGCCAGCACCAGGGTCACCGAGCCGGTCGCGTACCCGGAGACCTCGGTGAGCAGCGGCGCGATGTAGCTGTAGCAGGCGAAGAAGCCGCCGCAGCCGAACACCACGGTGGCCAGCGCCAGCCAGAGCTGGCCGCTGCGGAAGGCCCGCAGCTCGTGCCGGAGCCCGGACTGGCCGGAGGAGGGGAGCGCGGGCACCAGCCGGGCGATGGCGACCGTTCCGGCGGCCGCGATCAGCACGACCACCAGCATGGTCGCCCGCCAGCCCAGGTGCTGGCCGAGCAGGGTCGCGGCCGGGACGCCGACGATGTTGGCGACGGTCAGCCCGGAGAACATCACGGCCACCGCCCGGGCCCGCCGGTCCGGCGCGACCAGCTCGGCCGCCGCCACCGCGCCCGCCCCGAAGAAGGCGCCGTGCGGCAGCCCGGTGATCAGCCGGGCGGCGGCCAGCGTCCAGAAGTCCGGGGCCACCGCGCACAGCAGGTTGCCGGTCGCGAACAGTGCGGCCAGTGCCACCAGCACCGCCTTGCGCGGCCGTCCGGCGGCCAGCGCGGTCAGCAGCGGCGCACCGACCACCACCCCCAGCGCGTACGCGGAGATCAGCCAGCCCGCCTGTGGGATGGAGACGTGGAGACTGTCGGCGACCTGGGGGAGCAGCCCCATGGCGGCGAATTCGGTGGTTCCGATGGCGAACGCGGTGACGGCCAGCGCGAGCAGCGCGAGAGGCAAGGGGGTGACTCCGGAGTGATGCCGACGGACCGGGGAAGCGCGCGGCGGGATGAAGGCGGGGATGAAGGCGGGAATGAAGGTGGGACGAATTCGTTCGTCCGGAATCTTAATCCGGCCGGATGACGGCGCCGTGAGGTGCGTGTGACGAAAGGGCGTCGCCGGCCGACGAAAGGGGGTCGCCGACGCGGCTCCCGCGCGCGAGACTGGGAGCATGTGCCGCAACATCAAGACGCTGCGACCTCCCGTCACGCCCGACGCCGACGAGGAGGACTTCCGCGCCGCTGCCCTCCAGTACGTCCGCAAGGTGTCCGGGTTCCGCGCCCCCGCGGCGCACAACCGGGAGGCCTTCGACCGGGCGGTGGACGCCGTCGCGGAGGCCACCGCCCGACTGCTCGCCGAGCTGGAGGTCCGCGGCACGCACGCCCGGGCCGCCGTGCCGGCCGAGGTCGCCGGGTAGGCAGGAGCAGCCGTGATGAGCCACGCCGAGCGCTACGCCCTCACCTTCCCCGGCACCCCGGGCACCCAGGCCCCGCAGGACGTCGTGGTGGTCGCCCGCACCGACGCGACCGGCCCGGGGGGCCACCCGGTGTACGAGGACGAGAGCGGTATCGTCCGGGCGGAGATCAGCGACGCCGGCGAGGTCCGGATCCTCGCCAGCGGCGGCCACCAGAGCCCGCACCTGCCGGTGCACGCCCACCCGCTGCCCTGACCGCCGACCGCCCGGCGGAGCGTCCGGAACCCCGGCGCGGACTCCTCCCGTCGGGCACAATCGCGGTATGACCACCGCGAGTTGGCAGGGAATCCGCATCGCCGGGTAGGCGGCCCCGGGCCGCGCCGTCCTCGCGAAAGGGGTACCGGAGCCCATGGCAGTCTTCCGCAGGCCGGGCCGCTCCCGGCCGCCTTCCGAATCCGACCCGGCCGAGCCCGGCCGGAGCCGGCCCGACGTGGCAGAGCCCGACCTGGGCGAGCGGCTCGCCGAACTGGTCGAGGAGTCCGAGCAGCCCGTCGGCCGGGGCCCGGTCGCCGCGTACGCGGCGAGGCAGCGCGGCCGCGGCCGGGCCGTGGTCCTGCACACCGCCCGGTTGCTCGGCCACGGCGGCCGGGTCGCCGCCAGGGGAGCGGCCAGGGGGGCGGCCAAGAGCGCCGCGTACGGCGGCCGGGCGCTGACCGACCAGCTGGTGCGGACCGCGCCGCGGATCCCGGTGCGCGACCTCGCCGCCCTGCGGGCGCAGCACCCCGACGCGGCCTTCCCGGAGCAGCTGGCCGACCTGCTGGTCACCGGCGCCGTCCGGGCCTCCAGCGCGCTCGGCGCCGGCGTCGGCGCGGCGGCGATGCTGCCGGTGCCGCCCGCGATGCCGCTGGAGATCGCGGCCGAGACGCTCGCGGTCGCGGCCGTGGAGATCAAGCTGATCGCCGAACTGCACGAGGTCTACGGCACCCCGGCGCAGGGCACCGCCACCCAGCGGGCCGGCGCCTACCTCGGCGCCTGGGCCAACCGCCGCGGGATCGACGCGGGCCTGCTGGTGCGCCCG
>NZ_JBHVET010000971.1:0-2556 GCF_042802135.1 Kitasatospora sp. NPDC057512 | reverse complement strand
GCATGGCCGAGGGCGTCGGCGTCCTCGCGGTCGAACGGCTCTCCGACGCCCACCGCAACGGGCACCGGGTGCTCGGCGTGGTCCGCGGCAGCGCCGTCAACCAGGACGGCGCCTCCAACGGGCTCACCGCCCCCAGCGGCCCCTCCCAGCAGCGGGTGATCCGCGCCGCGCTGGCCGGCGCCGGCCTCACCGCCGCCGACGTGGACGCCGTCGAGGCGCACGGCACCGGCACCGAACTCGGCGACCCGATCGAGGCCCAGGCCCTGCTCGCCACCTACGGCCAGGACCGGCCCGCCGGCCGGCCGCTGTGGCTGGGCTCGGTCAAGTCCAACATCGGCCACACCCAGGCCGCGGCCGGCGTCGCCGGGATCATGAAGATCGTCCTGGCCCTGCGGCACGGACAGCTGCCGCGCACCCTGCACGCCGACACCCCGTCCCCGCACGTCGACTGGACCGCCGGCCAGGTCGCCCTGCTGCACCGGCCCGTCGACTGGGCGCCGGACGGCGAGCGGCCCCGCCGGGCCGGCGTCTCCAGCTTCGGCGTCAGCGGCACCAACGCCCACGTCATCATCGAGGAGGCCCCGGCCCGGCCCGCGCCCGCGACGACGGACGCGGCGGACGCCGGCCCCGGCCCGGTGCTGACCGGCGGACCGGTCGCCTGGCCGGTCGGCGCCCGCGACCCGCGCGCCCTCGCCGCCCAGGCGGGCCGGCTGCGCGAGTCCGCGCTGGCCCGCCCCGACCTGCCGGTCGGCGACGTGGCCTGGTCGCTCGCCACCACCCGCCCGCCGCTCGACCACCGCGCCGTGCTCCTGGGCGCCGACCACGCCGAACTGCTGCCCGCCGCCGCGGCGGTGGCCACCGGACAGGCCTCGCCCGACGCCGTCACCGGCTCCGTCGCCCCCGGCGGCACCGGCCGCACCGTGTTCGTCTTCCCCGGCCACGGCAGCCAGTGGATCGGCATGGGCCGCGAACTCGCCGAGGTCTCACCGGTCTTCCGCGACCGGCTGGACCAGTGCGCGCGGGCGCTGGCCCCGTACGTCGACTGGGACCTCGCGGACGTCCTGGCCGGCCGGCACGACTTCCTCGCCGCCGACGTGCTCCAACCCGCCGTCTGGGCGGTCTCGGTGGCGCTGGCGGCCGTCTGGCAGGCCGCCGGGGTCTCCCCGGACGCGGTCGTCGGCCACTCGCTGGGCGAGATCGCCGCGGCGACCGTCGCCGGCGCCCTCACCCTGGACGACGGCGCGAAGGTCGCCGCCCTGCGCAGCCGGGCCCTGCGCACCCTGGACGGACGCGGCGGCCTGCTCTCGGTCGCCGAGCCCGCCGACACCGTGCGCGAACGGCTCGCCGGCTTCGAGGGACGGCTCGCGCTCGCCACCGTCAACGGCCCCCGCTCCTGCGTGGTCTCCGGCGACCCCGACGCGCTCGACGAGTTCGCCGCCGCCTGCCCGCCCACCTGCCGCACCACCCGCGTCCCGATCGCCTACGCCTCGCACAGCCCCCAGGTGGAGGAGCTGCGCGAGGAGATCCTCGCCGCGCTCGCCGGCATCGAGCCCCGCGCGGCCGACGTCCCGCTGGTCTCCGCGTACACCGGGCAGTGGCAGGACGGCCGGGAACTGGACGCCCACTACTGGTACGCGAGCCTGCGCGGCACCGTCGAGTTCGAACGGGCCGTACGGACCCTCGGCGACAGCGGGCACCGGGTGTTCGTCGAGGTGTCCGGACACCCCGCGCTGACCGGCGCCGTCCGGGACACCCTCGGCGAGGCGGCGGTCGTCACCGGCACGCTGCGGCGCCAGGACGGCGGCGCCCGCCGCCTGCTCACCTCGCTCGCCACCGCCTACGTGGCCGGCGCACCCGTCGACTGGGCGGCCGTGCACGGCCCCGGCACCCTCGTCGACCTGCCCACCTACGCCTTCCAGCGCAGCCGCTACTGGCCCGAACCGGCCCGGCCCGCCGCCCCCGCGCCCGACGACGCGCTGACCGGCCTGCGCTACCGGATCACCTGGACCCGGGCCGCCGAGCACCCCGCACCCCCGGCACTGACCGGCAGCTGGCTGCTGGTCGGCGCGGCCGCCGACCCGGAGACCGCCCGGAAGGTCGCCCGGGCCCTGACCGAGCACGGCGCCACCGACGTCCGCACCCTGCCGGACGCCGACCGCACCGCCCTCGCCGCCCACCCGGCCCCGGCCGGCGTGGTCTCCCTGCTCGCCCTGGACGAGACCCCGGACCAGGGGCACCCGACCATGACCCGGGGCGTGGCCGCCACCCTCGACCTCATCCAGCACCTCGGCGCCGGCGCCCCCGGCACCCCGCTGTGGGTGCTCACCTCCGGCGCCGTGGCCACCGGCCCCGGCGAGAGCGGCAGCCCCGCCCAGGCCCAGGTCTGGGGGCTGGGCCGGGTCGCCGGCCTCGAACACCCCGGGCACTGGGGCGGACTGGTCGACCTGCCGCCCGCCGAGGCCTGGGACGACCGCACCGGCACCCGGCTCGCCGCCCTGCTGTCCGGCGCCGTCGCCGAGGACCAGACGGCCCTGCGCCCGCAGGGCATCCTGGCCC
>NZ_JBHVET010000970.1:0-2563 GCF_042802135.1 Kitasatospora sp. NPDC057512 | reverse complement strand
CGGCCGCGCCACGGCACCCGGGGCAACCGGGGCAGTCCCGGCTGGGCGGCGTCCCGCCGCAGGGGGCCGGCGCACCCGGCGCCCGTCCCGGCGGCCCGGGGCGCCCCGGCGGTCCCGGCGGTCCCGGCGGTCCCGGTGGCCCCGGCGGCCCCGGCGGCACCCGCCCGCCCGGTGCCCAGGCCCGGCGCTGGCCGCGGCGGCGGATCGTGAAGTGGTCGGTCTTCGGCCTGCTGATCGCCGTCATGGTGACCGCCGTCTCCACCTGGTTCTGGGCGGACTCCAAGCTCAACCACGAGAACGTGCTCGCCGACTACCCCGGCCGCCCCGCCGCGGGCAAGGGCACCAACTGGCTGATCGTCGGCTCCGACAGCCGCCAGGGCCTCACCGACTCCGAGCAGGACGACCTGCACACCGGTCACGACACCGAGGGCAAGCGCAGCGACTCGATGATGATCCTGCACGTCGGGGACAACGGGAACACCCTGATGAGCATCCCGCGCGACTCCTGGGTGCCGATCCCCGAGCACCCGGGCGGCAACGGCAAGCCGGTCAAGGGCACCACCGCGAAGATCAACTCGGCCTTCGGCAACGGCGGCGGCCGCCTGCTGGTCCAGACCGTCGAGCAGAACACCGGCATACGGATCGACCACTACGCCGAGATCGGCTTCGGCGGCTTCGTCGGCATCGTCGACTCGATCGGCGGCGTCGAGATGAAGATCGACCAGGACGTCAAGGACAAGGACTCCGGGCTCGACCTCAAGGCCGGCGACCAGACCCTCACCGGCAAGCAGGCCCTGGCCTTCGTCCGCCAGCGCCACCAGATGGCCGACCAGGACCTCGGCCGGATGCGCAACCAGCAGAAGTTCCTCGGCGCCCTCGCCCACCAGGCCGCCTCCCCGGGCAACCTGCTGAACCCGTTCACCTTCTACCCGCTGGTCGACTCCGCGCTCGGCACCCTGATCGTCGACGAGGACTGCGGGCTGACCGACCTCGGCTCGCTCTTCCTCGCCATGAAGGACGTCAACGGCGGCAGCGGCAAGTCGCTGACCGTGCCGATCGGCAACCCGGACTACCGGACCAAGACCGGCGAGTCCGCCGTGCTGTGGGACGCCGGCAAGTCCAAGCAGGTCTTCGACGCCTTCAGGAACGACACCGCGGTGCCCGAGTTCAAGTAGTCGGCCACTTCGCGTGACCACTCCCTCACAATGAGTGGATGTCACTCGTCACCGCACTGATCCGCCGTCGTCGCCACCGCCTCCTGGGCCGCCTGGTCCAGGAGGCGCTCGCGTTGTACGGGATGGAGGTGCCCGCCGCCTGCGAGATCGGGCCCGGGCTGATGGTCTTCCACCGCGGCTTCGGCACCGTGCTGCACCCGTACACCACCCTCGGCGCCGGCGTGACGCTCTACAACGGCGTGACCATCGGCCGGGCCGACCCCTGGGTGCCCCAGGAGGAGAGCGCGATGCGGCGGGTGGTGGTCGAGGACGGGGCGGTGCTCTGCGCGGGCGCCAAGGTGGTGTGCAAGGAGGGCGTGCTGACCGTCGGCGCGGGCACCGTCGTCGGGGCCAACGCGGTGCTCACCCGCTCGACCGGCCCCGGGGAGATCTGGGCCGGCGCACCGGCGCGCAGGGTGGGAACGCGGGCGGGCGACTGGGGGCCCTCGGCGGTGCCGGCCCGGCCCGCTCCGAGCCCCGCCTGAACCCGCGGGACGTACGGGCACACGGGACGTACGGGACGAGCCCTGCGGGACGGGCTAGACGTACGGCAGCAGGCCGGTGCCGCACTCCGGGAAGCGGACCAGCCACTCCCCCTCGCCGCCGGCCTCCTCGGTCGCGCCCGAGAAGCCGTAGTGGATCGGCTGCCCGTCGCCGCTCAACCACCGCGCGTGGGTCAGCTGCACCGACAGCGAGGCCGGGCGGTGCGCGGCGGCGGCCGCCGACACCGGCGGTGCGGGCTGCTCCAGCACCAGCTCGTGCTCGGTCTCGCCCGGCCGGAAGGTCACCACGGTCTCGGTGCCCGGGCGGCGCGGGAAGGCGCCCGCCGGGTCCGTCCAGTACGCGGCGACCATCACCGCGAGGGTGCCCTCCAGGCTGCCGGTGTCCGGCCGCACGTACTCCTCGTCCGCGATCCAGCGGGAGTGGTGGCGGACCTCCTCCGGGCCCCACCGCTCGTCCCAGCGCACCCAGTAGCCCGCCACCCGCTTGACGGTCATGCCCTCGCGGGCGACCCGGACGGCGAACCGTGCCGGGCCGACCGGCTCGCAGCCGGCCAGGGAGACCACCGTCACCTGTTCGTAGGTCACCTCGCCGTCGTCGGCGCCCTGCTCCATCATCGGTCAACCACCTTGCCGCAGAGTCGAGTTCGACCGCGGCTGGGGCCGCGTCCGAATCGAGCGTAGGGCCCCGGCGCAGGAGGGCCCCACGATTGCCCGGTTCCGGCCCGGACGGCCGCGCTCCGGGCTACCCTGCCCGCCGCACGGCGGCGCCCGGCGCGAAAAGGGGCGGAAAAAGGGGCGGGAACCGGCTGCGGGCGCGGGTACGGAGGCGGGCACGGAGGCGGACGC
>NZ_JBHVET010000969.1:0-2564 GCF_042802135.1 Kitasatospora sp. NPDC057512 | reverse complement strand
CCCCAACGCGAGCATGACCGAGATCGCCGCGGCCGCCGGGGTCGGCAGAGTGACCCTGTACGGGCACTTCTCCTCGCGCGAGGAACTCCTCAGCCAGCTGATGGAACGCGCCCTGACCGAGGTCGCCACCGTGGTCGACGCCACCGACCTCGCCCACGGCCCGGCCGACGAGGCCCTCCTGGCCTTCATCCGGTCCTCCTGGCAACTGCTCGACCGCAACCTGCGCATGCTGCACGCCGCCCGCCACGCACTGCCGGCCGAAGCCGTCCACGGCCACCACACCGGCATCCTCTCGGCGATGGAACAGCTCATCACCCGAGGGCGGCAGGAAGGAACGTTCCGGGATGACCTCCCCGCCCATTGGCTCGTCACCTCCATCTACGCCCTGGTCCAGGCCGCCGGCGACCAGGTCGAGTCGGGCCGCTTCACCTCGGAGGAGGCCCTCGGCGCACTCGAGGCGACCCTCGTCGCCCTGCTGCGCCGGCCGGCCGACTGAGCAACACGCGGGCCGCATAGGGACGGTGAGGTCGTGTACCGCTTCCTGCTGACTCCCCGCTGGCTGGCCGGAGTCACCGTTGCCCTGGCGGCCGTCACGGTCTGCCTCTGGCTCGGCACCTGGCAGCTCGGCCGGTTCCAGGACCGGCTGGCGACCCACCGCGCCACCGACCGCCCGGCCGCCGGGGCCATCCCGCTCGAACAGCTCCTGACCCGGGACCAGCCCCTGGTCACCACCACCACGGTAGGACGCACGGTCCTCGCGACCGGCGGTTACGACACCGCGCACCAGTTGCTCGTGCCGTCCCGCCTCCTCGGGGGCGAGCAGGGCTACTTCGTGCTCACCCCGCTCCGCACCGACGAGGACCCGGCCGTCGCCGTGGTCCGGGGCTGGGCCCCCGACCCGCCGGCCGCCGACCGGGTGCCCGCCGCACCGACCGGCCGGGTCACCGTCACCGGGCGCCTCCAGGCACCGGAGGACAGCGGCCGGCGCGGCGCGATCGCGGGCGGACTGCCGTCCGGGCAACTCGGCACCATCAGCCCGGCCGCCCTGGTCAACCTCCTCCCCTACCCGGTGTACGACGGCTGGGTGGCGGCCGACGCCGCACCGGCCGGCCTCACCCCCGTGGCGGACCTGCGGCCCCAGGACGGCAACGGGCTGACCCTGCGGGCCTTCCAGAACCTCGGCTACACCCTGGAGTGGTTCGTCTTCGCGGGCTTCGTCGTCTTCATGGGGTTCCGCCTGGCACTGCGTGAGGCCGAGGTCGCCCGGGACCGGGCACTCGGCCTCACGGAATCCGCCTCGGTGATCTGATCGATCGTCAATAGTGTTCACCATGGCCAGAGTTCGACTCATGTGGCCGCTCCGCCCCGACGGCCGGGCGCCGCCGGGGCGGGTCCGACGGGCTGTTTCGTTCCGGGAGGCGCGTTACCGTCCGTCTCGTTTCCGGGAGGCGCGTTGCCGGGAGGCGCTGGGGCAGACTGCTCACCATGCGATCAGATGATCAGAGGGACGCCCTGCCCAAGCCCGTCCTGCCGGACCTCGCCGCCGCCCGCGCGATCGGCCCCGAGGCCGCGGTGGAGGCCCGCTGGGAGGGGATCGTCCTGTCCTGGGAATGGCTCCAGCAGGACATCGGGCACGGCCCCGGCAGCTGCCACGACGGCCTGGTCCGGCTGCTGAAGGCCGCCCGCGCCGAGCCCCGGCTGCGCCGGCTCTACCCCTGGACCAGCCACCACGACCTGCACTTCAGCCTCTCGACCACGTACCCGTGGACAGCCGCCGGCGTGCCGTTCGCCGTGCCGCTGGACGGCGGTGGCTACCAGGTCCGCGGCCAGGGCGGCGCCGGGGTGCTCGGGACGCCCGCCACCCCCGAGGAGGCCGTCGCCCTGCTCGTCGAACACCTCCCGCCGGACCTCGGGCCGGTGTTCAACCACCCGGTGGCCGAACCGCGCTGAGGCCGCCGGGGTGGCAGCGCCCCGCACCGGGGGTCACGATGGAAGCCCGGCCACCTCCGGCCCCGGCCCGATCGGAGCGCGATGAGCGACCAGCACAACGTCGTCCTGCTGACCTTCCCCGACGCCGCCGCCTGGCGCCCGGCCTTCGACGAGGCGCAGCACCTGCCGGGCCTGCGGATGGTGGCGGCGATGGAGCGCAGCGCCGACGGGCTGCTGGAGGTCGCGGACACCTTCACCCGGGGCGCGGGGGTGGCGACCGTCGGCTCGGGCGTGCTGGGCGGCCTGATCGGGCTGCTCGGCGGGCCGGTCGGCGTGCTGCTGGGCTTCGCGGCCGGCGCGGCGCTCGGCAACGCGGCCGAGGAGCACCAGGCGAGCGAGGGCGGCGCCGGACTGATCATGCTCTCGCCCCGGGTGCCGGACGGCGGGGCCCTGCTCGCCCTGGAGGTCCGGGAGGCCTCGCCCGCCCCGGCGGACGAGCTGGCCGCCCGGCACGGGGCCTCGGTCGAGCGGATCGACGCGCGCGAGTTCGCCGAGCAGGTCCGGGCGGCCGAGCAGAAGGCGGACGACGCGGGGGCCTCCTGAGCGGCGGGAGCCCGGGGCTCGATGCCCCGGGC
>NZ_JBHVET010000968.1:0-2571 GCF_042802135.1 Kitasatospora sp. NPDC057512 | reverse complement strand
GGTATGAGGGGTTGTCCGGCATCGGGCCGTGACGATCCGGAACCGGCCCCGGACTCGGCCGGGGCGGTACGAAGGAGCGGCGGCCATGGGCGAGCTGGACGGCAGGACGGCACTGGTGACGGGCGGGTCGCGCGGGATCGGGCGGGCCGTCGCGTTGCGGCTCGCCGCCGATGGGGCGCTGGTCGCGGTGCACTACGGCGGCAACGAGGAGGCCGCCGCCGAGACCGTGGAGCTGATCGCCAAGTCCGGCGGCCGGGCGTTCGCGGTGCGGGCCCGGTTCGGTACGGACGGCGCGCTGGACGAGCTGTTCGAGGGGCTCACGGCCGGACTGGCGGAGCGCGGCGAGGACGGCCTGGACGTCCTGGTGAACAACGCGGGCATCCACCTGGCCGGTTCGATCGGGCAGATCACCGAGGAGGAGTTCGACCGGGTGATGGCGATCAACGTCCGTACGCCGGTCTTCGTGATCCAGCGGGCCCTGCCGCTGCTGCGGGACGGCGGGCGGATCGTGAACGTGGCCTCGGCGGCCGCCCGGATCGGCTCGCCCCTCCAGATCGGCTACACCGTCAGCAAGACGGCGCTGGTGGCCCTCGCCGCGCCGCTCGCCAACGAGCTCGGCCGGCGCGGGATCACCGTGAACACCGTCAACCCCGGTGTGATCCTCACCGACATGACCTCCGCGTGGACGAGCGCCCCGGAGGCGATGGCCGGACTGGAGTCCATCACCGCCCTGGGCCGGATCGGCCTGCCGGAGGACATCGCGGACGTCGTGGGCTTCCTCGCGGGCCCGCAGGGCCGCTGGGTGACCGGTCAGACCATCGACGCCTCCGGCGGCACCTACCTCGGCCCGATCCCACCGGCGTGACCGGACCGGGCTCCCCTCGGGGATGTCAGGGCCGTCCCGTCACCTGGGCGTCCGTGGGGCGGTCCGTTCGTAGACGGCCCCTCCGGGGATGAACCAGCCTGCCTTCTTCCGGACGGCCGGGCTCGGGTCCTGCACGGAGGACGTCCGCAAGGCGGCGACGGCCCGGGCATCGGTGTGGGCGAACTTGCCGACGAGCTCGGCGGCCATCGCCCTGGCCAGCGGGTCGGGGTCGGAGGCCAGGTGCCGCAGCGCGGGTTCGAGGACCCGGTCCGCGCCCGGTGCGCACGTGTCCCCCTTGCACCGGTCGCACGCCAGGGCGTGGAAGGCGGCGATCCTGACCCGGGCGTCGGGATCGTCGGCCATGGTGATGAGCTCGCCCATGGACTCGGTGTCGACCAGGTGGTCCAGCAGCCGGCAGCAGCCTTCCCGTACGGCCGCGCTCTCGTGGGAGAGGCCGGCGCGGATGGCGCCGAGCGCGTCCTGCTCGCGCCGCAGCAGCTCCCGGTAGGCCGCTACGGCACGTTGCGGGTCGCCCAGGCATGAGACGAGGGCGTCGTTGTCGGTCCTGACGAATCCGAGCACGGCCTCAGTGTCGGACCACACGGGGCGGCCGGGCAAAGGGATTTCGCAGCGGCGGAGGGGCCGCCGGGCTCAGTGGAGGGGCTGCTGGAAGAGGACCTCCGGGTACGCGGCCGACGGGCGGTCGAGCAGCCGCTGGGGGATGCCCTTCAGCTGCAGGTCGAAGAAGGCGCCGACGTAGGCACGGGTGATCTTCTCGGCGCGCAGCGGGGCGAGCGTGGCCTCGGGGTCGGGCAGGCCCGCGCGGGCGCCGATGAGTGGTGCGTCGGTGAAGCTGCCGTGGTCGGAGCCGGTCACGGACAGCCAGCGCTTCCAGCCGTCCATGCGCGCCCAGGCCTCGTTCCACGTGGTGTCCCAGCCCGAGGGGTTGTGGACGGACTGGGTGCCGAGCACCAGGAAGGGCCGCCCGCCCAGGCCGCCGGCGGGGAACGGGTCGAAGAACTTGCCGTCCATGTTGATCCCGGCGCGGACCCGCCGGTCGGCGGCCATCGTGCTGGCCGCGGAGTTGCCGCCGATGGAGTGCCCGGCCATGCCGATCCGGTCGCGGTCGATCATGCGGGAGTGCGGCCAGGCGGGGTGGGGGCCGGTCAGCTGGTCGAGGACGAAGGAGACGTCCTTGGCCCGGCTCGGGGGGATGGCCGCGATCCTGTCGTCGTTCAGGTCCTGGCAGATGGCGCAGGTCAGGGTGCGCCCGTCCGGGAAGGTGGTGCCGGAGGTCTCGTAGGTGTGGTCGACGGCGGCGACGACGTACCCGCGGCTGGCCAGGTCCTCGGCGAGGCCGGTGAGGGTGCCGCGGGGGAGCGTGAACCCGGGGGAGAGGACGACGAGCGGGAACCTGCCCGGCGCCGGGCGCGCGTCGGTGCGCGCCGACGGGTGGAGGCCGGTGGCCGTCTCGGTCGGTATGGTGCCGCCCGGCACCTGGAAGTCCAGCAGCAGCCGGGCCTCCTCGGTGGTCAGGTACGGGGTCGCCGGACCGCCGGTGCCGGGACGGGCCGGGTAGTACATCGACACCATCAACTGCCGCGCCCCCGCGGACGGCACCCACGGGTCCGGGCGGTCCCGGTCGACGAGGTGCAGCGTGCTGCGGCCGACGGCCTGCGACCCCGTCGGCCGGGGCAGGTCGAGCT